>CAZEJZ010000423.1:0-3336 GCA_964512415.1 uncultured Opitutaceae bacterium | reverse complement strand
TTGGGCGCTGCAGCGCGCGCCGTCCGCGCCGCCATCGCGCCGCTGAACCCGGCTCCGGATGGCGGGCGCCCGGTCGACGGGTGCACCCGGCGAGGAGGGTGCCGGATCGCTTCGGCCCGCGGAAGTTTCCCTGGTCGGGGCGTGTGGGCCCGCTCGCGTCAGCGGCGAAGTGGGGGGCCCCGAACGAAGAAGGGTGCGGTCGGAACTACTGCGCCGCCCGGCGCAGGTCGTCGAGGCGGGCGCGCAGGTCGGCAAGCGTGGCGGCATGGTCCTCCCGGCCGACGAGGTTGTACGTTTCGGTCGGATCAGTCGCGAGATCGAACAACTCCTCGTACCCGTAGTCGGGCCAGAGCACGTACTTCGCTTCGCGGCGGACCACGGCTTGGGAGGACGGGATCTTCGCGATGCCACCGATGGTCGCGTGCTCGTAGAAGAACTCCTGCCGCCAGTCAGCCGGGGCGGCGGATCCATAGAGGGGCGCGAGGTCCCGGCCCTGCATCCTCGCGGGCGGAGGCACGCCGGCGGCGGCGAGCAGCGTTGGCGCAAGGTCGACGTTCAGGGTGATGGCATCGACCGTTTTCCCGCGCCGGTCCGCCGGCAGGCGCGGATCGCGGACGATGAGCGGCGTGCGAATACTCTCTTCGTAGGGGTACCACTTGTCGGCGAGCCCGCGCTCGCCGTGGAAGTAGCCATTGTCGCTCGTGAAGACGACGAGCGTGCGGTCCAGCAGGCCGCGCGCGCGGAGTTCCTCCACGATGCGGCCGACCGCCGCATCCACTTCGGTGCACAGCCGGTAGTAGTTCTTCATCATCTCCTGATATTTCTCCGGGGTGTCGAAACGGAGGTGGAAGCGGACGCGTCCCTCGTTCTTCTCGTCGCGGAGGAACGGCGGGAGGCGGCGCAGCGCGTCCGCCGACGCGTTCGCGGGAACCGGGATGGTCGCATCCCGGTAGAGCGCCATGCTGCCCGGCTGGGGCAGGTATTGGCGCGGATTCGCGTCCTCGGCATGCGGCGCAAAGAAGG
Source organism: uncultured Opitutaceae bacterium (assembly GCA_964512415.1). GTDB lineage: Bacteria > Verrucomicrobiota > Verrucomicrobiia > Opitutales > Opitutaceae > UBA6669. The sequence goes on along the minus strand of CAZEJZ010000423.1, from coordinate 2,313 downwards.
CGACCGTCAGGCAGAAGGCCTGTCCGGAAGGCTGGGTGCGCAGGAACTCGAGCGCATCCCGCTCGTTCTTCTGCGTGACGTGGATCTCCGATCCGTCCGGCTGCTTCTGCCAGTGCGTCGTTTGGTACGAGCGACCGAAATCATAGGCCTCGGCGGGGAACTTCCCGTTGTGCCACTTTCCGATGTGGCCGACCCGGTAGCCGTGCGTCCGCAGCACACCGGGGTACGTCTCGGCCCACGGGGTCTTGAACATGGCAAACGCGGGGTTGCCGTGACGGGACATCCATTGACCGGTAAGGAGGGACGCCCGGCTTACGCCGCAGATCGACGTGGTGACGTAGTTGTTGCGGAAGCGCAGTCCGTCAGCCGCGAGTCGATCGAGGTGCGGCGTCTGGACGACGGGATTGCCGGCGACGCCGAGCGTGTCGAACCGCCAGTCGTCCGCGTACAGCACGAGAAGGTTGAGCGGAGTTTGGTCTGCGGGCGCCGAGCCCGCGGAGACGGCGAGCAGCGCGAGGGCGAGGGCGGCAATCCGGAGGCGTTTCATGGTGCGGCGGGTCTCAGCGGACTTCGAAGGTGTGTGTTCCCGGCGGCACGTCGGTCACGAGCCAGCGATCCGCCTCGCGGCGTGCCGGAATGATCTGGCCGCCGCGCCGGACCTCGTGCGAGTGCGGTGCGGCCGGAAGGGCGATCTCCGCCGTCATCCCGGCTGGCAGCGTGACCGCGAGTTGGAACGAATCCGTCTTGGTCCAATGGACGAGCAGCGGGCCGCGGGGGGTCGGAATCTTGCCGCTCGCTTCGGTGAGCGGACCGGGATGCGGGCGGACGCGTACACGCGTCCAGCGCGGTGAGAGGGGGCGTGCGCCAAGCACGAAAGACGGAAAGAGGTTCGCGGGTGCCGCGCCCCAGGCGTGGTTCCAATCCTGATTCGGCTTGTAGCGCTGATCCCAGGCCTCCCAAGTGATCGTGGTTCCGCTCTCGACCATGTGGCGCCAGCTGCGATCGCCCGGGGCGGTGATGAGCGCGTGCGCGGCGTCCGCGGCGCCGTTCTCGAAGAGGGCCTCAAGCAGGTATTGCGCGGCGTAGACGGAGCACGCCATCCCCCGCGAGACGACGAAGGCCGTCACCCGGGCGCGCTCGGACTCCGGAACGAGGCCGAAGGCGAGCGGGAAAAGACTGGAGTGAAGGGCCGCGTGCTCGGTGCCCTCTCCGTCGCGGTAGACGCCGCGCGTGGCATCGAAGAGCTTCGCCTGGAAGGCCGCGCGGGCGCGCCGCTCGCGGCCGGCGAATTCAGCCGCATCCGCCTCATGACCGAGCGCACGCGCGAGTTCGGCCATCAGCGCGAGGCCGCGGAGGTGAAAGGCGTTCGCGACCGTGTTGACGGGCGTGAACTGGAAACCATCGCGTTCGGTCGTGGGCCAGTCCACGAGGTCGCCCTTGCGAATGTGCGCCGGCGTGCTGGTGATCAACCCATCGGCCCGGGCGCGCTCAAGCAGCAGCTTCGCCTTCAGCGCCTCGTACCGCGGCCCCAGCCACTGGGGGTCGCCCCACTGCATCCAATCGGCGTGCGCCATGAAGATCATGTGCGTCGCCCACTCGGTCGGCCACGTCGGATTCGCCATCAGGTGATCGTAGGTGTCGCGCGCGAACTGAGCGTCGTGGTCGGTGGCGTAATGCGACAGTTGGTTGAGGTAGGCGTCGGCCTCGTACGGGATGCGTTCCCGGTCACCGTCGACGTACACGCCCGCGAAGGTGGTTGCCTTGATCGAATAGCGGCAAAGCTCCCAGATGCGATTGTAGACGGGATCGGACGCGTGGAAGGCGGCGGCCGTGTCGTCCCAGTTTGCGGCGAAGGCCGACTGGCGACGCAGGCTCTCGGGCGTGAGCTCCCCAGTCGCACCCTCGATCTCGACCCAGCGGAAGGGCAGCACGACGCCCCAGCTCGCGGGCGTGAGCACCGCTGATGGCGCGATGTGACCGAACTGGTCTGGCTTTTCGCCGGGCGCGACTTGGCGCGTGTTGCGCGCGTTGGCGGCGGGCGCGACCACGAGGGGCGTGGACGACGTGATCGGGACGCTCACCGCGGCATATCGCACCGTGCCGGGCGGCTGGCGGTCAACGCGGCCGTTCCGCATCGCCTCGCCGAAATGAAACGTGAGCGTGCCGCCCGCTCCCGGCGGCGGGGTGAATCGGAGATTGCCGAAAGCGACGCGGCCGAAGTCGATGAGCGTCACTCCGGGCGCGACGGACGTCATGCGCACGGGCGGCTCGTCGTGCAGCCGGACCGGTGCCGCGAGAGCGATGTTTGCCGGC
>CAZEJZ010000422.1:0-3368 GCA_964512415.1 uncultured Opitutaceae bacterium | reverse complement strand
GCCGCGCTCCCGCCGCATCGCGGTCGGCACGACCAGCGTCAGGGCGATTGAAGCGTTTCTTCGGGAGCACGACGCCCCACGTCAGGACGGACAGCCCCATCTCGGCGAGGCAGACCTCTACCTGTTCCCGCCCGCGACGTTCCGAGGCGTGGATGGCCTCATCACCAACTTCCATCAGCCTCGCTCGACGCTGCTCTGCCTCGTCTCGAGTTTTCTCACGCCCGGATCCGAAGAGGGCATCGTTTGGCTCAAGGAGATCTACGCCGAGGCGATCGCCGCCCGCTACCGATTCTTCAGCTACGGGGACGCAATGCTTATCCTTTAGGCTGCGTCGACGTTTGCCATTCCACCTCGGGTCGTGTTTCGTGCGTCCAGAACCAACCGATGCAGGCCGACGAACTCCAGACCCTGATTGACGACGCCTCGGCCGACTTCGCACTCGGCGAAAACGATTCAGCCCTTGCCAAGCTGCAGCGCGCCGTGTCGGCGGCCCCGGACTCATTCGAAGCCTGGCACGCGCTTGCCGAGGTTCACTTCTCGCAGCGCCACCTCGACGATGCACTCGTCGCCGCCGACCACGCGCACCGCCTCCGTCCGGGAGACCTCTTCATCAACACCACCCTGTCGCGCATCTGGATGGAGCGCGGGGACAAGCCTCGCGCCGAGCATTTCGGAGCACAGGCCCGAATGCTCAGCTGGAAAGAAGAACTCGCCCACCCGGCGGATCAGGAGCCGCCGCTCCGCTGATCATGGTTCGACGGGACTCCGATGCACGCGCCCCTGAAGGGACGACGCCCGGGAGGCCCCTCGACACGGAGGTCCCGCAGCCGCGGGTCGTCTCCTTCGGCGGCGAGCCGCACGCCCTTCGGCCCCTGACCCTCGCCGATGTGGACCGGCTCATCGCGTTTTTCCAGTCCCATAACGAGGAGACCGTGCGCCTGCGCTACGGGTACTTTTTCCGTCAAATGACGCCAACTCGCGCACGGGAACTGGTCGGCGTGGACCAAAGGCGGGACCTCGCCCTTGCCATTCTCTCCACCCGAAGCGATGGGACCGAGGAGATCGACGCGATCGGCCGCTACTGCCTCGCGGAAGATGGGAAGTCAGCTGAGATGGCCTTCGTCGTTCGGGAGGCGAAGCGCCGCGTCGGGATGGCGAAAACGCTTCTCCAAGCGCTGATGGACGTTGCCCAGAGGCGCGGGCTCAACGAACTCATCGCCCAGGTGCAACGCGAAAACCGCGGCATGATCGCGCTCTTTCGGGAGGCGGGTGCCTCCTTCCGCAGCGTGCTCGGAGCCGACGCCGTCGACGTTCGGCTTCCCCTCCCTCCCTCCCCGCCTTGAACGGAGCCCGCGGAAAGTCGTGGACATCCCCGACCCGCCCGCTTTTTGCTAACAGGATCATGTCTTCTCCCGCCGAAAAGAAGTCCGTTTCCCCAGTCTCCCTCGTGGTGGACGCGATTCTCGTCCTCGGGTTTTTCTCGCTCATGTGCGTGCTGCTGAAGTCGCATGTGCCCTCGAACGACAAGTCCATGATCGCCCTTTGGACGGGGCTGGCGGCGGCTTGCATGAGCGGCGTGTTCTGGCTCGCGCTGCAGATGTTTCGCTCGGTGCTCGACTTTCAGCGCCGCAGCCGACGCGGCTGAGCGCGGCCGACGGGCCCCGCTCACGCCCTGAAAGCCCTGTGCCCGCTCCCACCTCCATTTCCAGCGGGAAGAGCCGCACCAGCGCGGCTGCCGAGGATTACCTGGAACGCATCCGGGAGCTGATCCGCCGCAAAGGCTACGCCCGGGTCATCGACATCGCATCCGAACTGCAAATCTCGCAGGCCAGCGTCACCACGATGATCCAGCGCCTCGATGCCGAGGGGTTGGTCAAGCATGAGAAATATCGCGGCATGGTCCTGACCAGCGCCGGCGAGGCCGTCGCGTCGCGCATCGCCCATCGTCACGAGTTGCTCACCACGTTTCTACGTCAACTGGGACTCCCCGAGTCCGTCATCTCTCACGACGTCGAAGGACTGGAGCACCACGTCAGCGGAGAGACCTTTCACGCGATCGAGCGTCTCTCCCGCTACCTGCAGGAAAACCCGGACGTGGCGGCGCGCCTCCGCGACTGATCCTCTCGCCTGAATCGAGTCGGAGGGCGATTTCGGCCCCCTCCAAAGCGGAACCCGTCTTTGAGCGGTTAAGCAGACGGCTGAGACCGGCGCTTGACGATCCGCGAACCCGCGAAGATCGCGATCTCGTAAAGGATGTAGAGCGGAGCGGCGAACATCGTCTGCGTGAACGGATCCGGCGTCGGCGTCACGATCGCCGCGATCACGAAAATCGCGACCAACGCATGTTTGCGGTACCGACGGAGCGAAGCGACTTCCAGAAGCCCCAGGTACACCGCGATCACGATCAGCAGCGGAAACTCAAACGAGGCCCCCACCCCCAACACCAGCCAAGTGAGGAGACTATAATAAGCCCCTGGTGTCCAACGTAATGCAAATCCAAAGAGCTGGTTGAGCTCAATCGAAACTCGAATGGTGCTCGGGACGAGCAAGAAGAAGCTGAACGCCGATCCCAAGAGAAACAGCACCACTGCGGAGGTACAGACGGGCATGATCAAACGCAGCTCCCTCGGAGTGAGGGCTGGGGCGACGAACTGGCCGAAGAAGAACAGAATCGCGGGCGCCGCGACCATGAGGCCGCCGATCGTGCACATCTGAATCACCACCGAGAAGCCCTCCATGATCGAGGTTGTGCCTAGTTCGACGGCCACTTGACCGTATTCCTTTGCGACCGACTCCAACGGCCACAGAAGCAAGTGGTTGAACTCCTTCAGGAAGTAGCCCACCAGCGCGGCAGCGATGACGAAGGCGATGGCGCTCTTGACCAACGTCCAGCGTAACTCTTCCAGGTGCTCGAAGAATCCCATCGGCTTTTCCCGGGCATCCGGGGAATCCGAGTCAGCGGCAGGGGTGACGGAAGAGTGCGGATCGTGGAAGCTCACCGTGAGGACAACAGGGCCCCGAAGCATGGGAAAATTCGGCCCGAAAGCTAGCTTTAGTCGCGCCCTCGTCCGGCCGAGTCACTCTCGCCCATGCGCCGTTGACAGGCCCTCACCGCGCGGTATTGGCTGGAGTCCTTTGCGTCAGCGCTCCGCTGTCGACCGCAACCCGGATCCACCTCTCTTTATGGCCGCCAAATCCAAAGCGAAAAACACCGCCCCGAAGGGCAAGCAAGCTACCGCCAAGTCTGCGCGTTCCGCCGCCAAGGCTCCCCGTTACGTCTATACGTGGGGTGCCGGCAAGGCCGACGGCGACGGCACCATGAAAAACCTGTTGGGCGGCAAGGGCGCCAATCTCGCGGAGATGACGCG
>CAZEJZ010000421.1:0-3376 GCA_964512415.1 uncultured Opitutaceae bacterium | reverse complement strand
GTGCTTGCTGGTATTGGAGAGATGGTCCTCGCCGCGGATCACGTGCGTCACCTGCATCGCGAGGTCATCCACCACGTTCACGAAGTGGAACACGGGATTGCCGTCGGACCGCACGATGACGAAATCCTTCTCCTCGGTGCGCTCGACGCGACCGCGGATGGCGTCGTCGATCACCTGCGGCTCCCCCGAAATCCGGAAAAAGGTCGCGCCGTCCTTCTCGTAGGTGCGCCCCGCCGCCCGCAGGCGCTCGAGGTACTCCCGGTAGATCGCGGCCCGCTCGCTCTGCCGGTAGGGGCCGAAGTTGCCGCCCACACCCGGACCCTCATCCCAGTCCATGCCGAGCCAGCGGAGACTGTCGTAGATCACGCGCAGGAACTCCTCGCTGTTCCGCTCCTTGTCCGTGTCCTCGATCCGCAGGATGAACACGCCGCCGGTGTGGCGCGCATACAGCCAGTTGAAGAGGGCCGTGCGCGCGCTGCCGATGTGGAAGAAACCCGTGGGACTGGGGGCGAAACGAACGCGGACCTGGGACATGAGGAGGTAAAAGACGAACGCGGTGGACCGTCGGGAAAAGGGTCAGCTAGGAGCAAGCCGCCGCGGCTGTCAAAGCCACACCCATGGCCGGCCGTCGCGGCGCGGCCCGAGGGCTCAGGAGAGATGCGCGGGCGGCGCGATGCCGTGACGTTCCGCGAAGGCCCGCAGGTCCGCCGCGAGGGGAATCTCCGCCCGCCACGTCAACCCGGCCGGCCGCAGATCGATCTCCGCGCAGTGCAAGGCCTGCCGCTCGAGAAACAGCACCTCAGCGAGGCGGGGCGTCCATCCGTGCTCGATAAAGTCGAGGAACAGTCGCGGATCCGGACCGTAGATCTTGTCACCCACCAAAGGATAGCCCGCCCACTGCAGATGCGCCCGGATCTGATGTTTACGCCCGGTTTCCGTGCGGATTCGCGCCAGCGTGAACCCGCCCGCGGCGGCGACAGGCACGACCTGCGTCCGCGCCTCCTGGCCTTCTCCCGCGGGCACCACGCGGCTCTTCACGAGCACCGGGCTGGCGAGGTCGGGACCCAGCGGCCGGTCGATCGCGAGCGACTCACGCAGTTCGCCGACGAGCAACGCGAGGTACGTCTTCGCGTACCGGCGCTCCTGAGCCGCCATCTGCAAGCGGCGGGCCGTGTCCGGATCCTTCGCGTAGATCACCAGACCACTCGTCTCCCGATCGAGCCGAAACACGAGGTGGGCCGCCCCGCCTCCGAGATACTCGCGCACCGCGCCCGACAGGCTCGACCACGGACCGTCCTTCGACGGGTGACACACAAAGTCGCCCGGCTTGTCGATCGCGAGAATGTGCTCGTCCTCCGACACGATCCAACCGCGCAAGTCCGTCAACGCGATGCGCCGCACGACGCCCTGCTGCAACCGGCGTTCCCACGGCCCGATCGGCCGGTCGTACCCGCTGGGATTATCCACCGCCTTCATCGGCCGCGCTCCTCCGCTCGCGAAGCCGGAACCGCCCCGGCGCGCCGGCTCGCTCGCGAAACATTTAGGAGGTTGGCGTGCATTAAGCTGAGTGAACTTGGGTCAGAATCGTGCCGTAGAAGATTGCAAAGTCGAGACACCCGCCGCATGCTGACGTCCGTGGTGATGACAACCCTCCCCACACCGGAATTCGTCCCGGTCCGCGGTTACGGATCGAGCCCGATGATTTCCCGCGCAGCGACCCCCGAGGGGGCGGCGCAGAGGGCCACGGCGTTTTCCTTTTCGGCAGCAACCCGAAACGAAACCAAAAAAACATGAAGAGTATCCCGCACACCCCCGAACTGATCGTCTCCGGCATTCATCTCGAGCTCACGCCTTCCCTGAAGACGTTTGTTCGGGAGAAAACGGAGCGGCTGTTCCGGCACGAGGAGCGGATCATCCGGATCCGCGTTGAACTGGAGTGTGACCCGAAGCAGTCCGTCAGCAACCGCTTCACCGCCAAGGGCCATATCATGATCCACGGTCCAGACATGAACGCCTCCGTTGCCTCAGACGAATGCCACAAGGCCGTCGCTATGTTGGTCGACAAGCTCGATCGGATGCTCAGCCGCCGCGCCACCTACTTCAAGGTGCGCCGACACCGGGATGCCTCTCGGGTGATCGACTCCGCCGTGACCTGATTCGACGTCGCGACCTTCCGTCCCGTCCGCCTTCGCGCCCGCCGGCCCTCCGGCGGGCGTTTTATTTCGCCGGGCGGAGTCTTCGCGCTGGGGCGCAGAGCCAGAAGGCCGGAGGGGCGGGATGCATGAAACCCGCAGCGGTCGACCCGCGACGACGCGCCGATGGGACTGGCGGGGCACGATTGCCCATCACGCGCCACGGAGCAGCCAAGGAACCCGCGGCGCCGACAGCCGCTTAGGCGCCAGGAGGCGACGACGCCACGGACTCCGACGCGGGCGGGTCGCCGAGCAGCGCCAGGCACTGAATGGCCGCCAGCCCCCACTGCGCCGCCACGTTCGTCGAGAAACCCGCCGCCTCGTCGACGGGTCGCAGCACCGCCGGACCGTCGACCCGCCGCAACGCCAGGGGCTCCCGCGAGCGCCAACCGTTCTCACCTCGCCGGAACTCCCGCCACGCACGGCTCGCCAAGGCTGGATCTGCCTGAAGTTTGGCCGCGAACGCCGTGAGGCGCGCATGGCCCTGCTCCAGGTTCCTGCCCTTCAAGACGCGACCGAAGCGGGACGCCTGCTCGGCCGGATCGGCATTGTAGAGCCGGCAGTAGTCCAGCCACGCCTTGCGGAACTCCGGGACATCGAGCAGTTCAACGAGTTCCGCGCACACCTCCAAGAGCCCGAATGCTGCGGAGAGATGGCTCGCCGACGGCTCCTGGCCCGGCGAGCGGCGAAACGCGCCCGATTGGAAATCGATCAGCGCCCCCAAGCTAAAGAAACCCCAAGGCTGCGCCCCGATCCCACGCATGCCGGCCAGCAGACGATCGCGGAAAGCCGCACTGCCGGACCGCTCCCATTCCGTCAACCACGCCGCCGCCGCCGCTCCCCAATCGAGCCCGAAACTCGCGTACGCCTCCGTCGCCGACGGATCAGCCCGCGTCACCAACGATGCCGCCACCTTCCGGCTCGGCTGCACCGTCGCAAGCGTCCGAATCGCCTCAACCTGCTCGCGGAGGAGCTCCCCCGTGCGTTCGTCACCGGTGAGATAGTAGTAGTACCGCCGGTTGGCGGCGGTGCTGATCCGGAGTTGCTTCGCGCTGCAGCCCCAGTGCAGGACGTTGTGCCGCGAGCCCAGCGGGGCGAACGGACCGCGGTGGTGCACATCCACCTCCCCCGTATGCCGGGTCATGGCCTCGGCAAACCGAAACACCTCCGGACGCCCACTGCGC
>CAZEJZ010000420.1:0-3384 GCA_964512415.1 uncultured Opitutaceae bacterium | reverse complement strand
ACGCGCGGGCCCGGTGGCTGAGCTGGTTCTTCTCCGCCTCGGGCATCTCGGCGAACGTGCGTGTCTCGCCCTCGGGCACGAACAGCGGATCGTACCCGAAACCGGCGCCGCCCGCCGGCGTTTCGCGGAGGGTGCCGCGGCACTGGCCCCCAAAGCTCCGGACCGAACCGGAGGGCCCGGCCAGGACGAGGACGCAGTGGAACGCGGCGCCGCGGCGCTCCGGTGGAACGCCGCGCAGTTGCTCGACCAGTTTGCGGAGGTTGGCGGCGGGGTCACCCTGAGGGCCCGCATAGTAGGCCGATTCCACGCCGGGCTCGCCATTGAGCGCATCCACGCACAGCCCGCTGTCGTCGGCGAGGACCCAGCCCGGCTCTGGCAGCGCGTGCAGCAGGGCGAGCGACTTCTTCGTCGCGTTCCCCACAAAGGTCCCAGCATCCTCGTCGACTGCCGGCATGCCGCCCGCGGCACGGGCGGAGACAATCTCAATCGGCAGGCCGGAGGATCGGGCGAGTTCTTGGAACTCGGCTACCTTGTGCGCATTACCCGAGGCTAAATACAGTCTCATCAACGTACATCTTTTCCGGATACACGGTGTGTCCCCGGGTCAGGAAATCGTCGCCGAACGTCTCGTGGCGGACGTCGCGCAGGCGGACGGCGTTCGCGAGCCGCTCGGTCCGCAGCCCGCTGAAGGCGCTCTTCGCCCGGTCGTCCGCGAAGAGCATCGGCGAGCGGTACACCATAAGGTAGTCTAGTTCGCGAAGCTGGATGAGCTCGCTGATCAGTTGGGATCCGCCCTCGATGAGGATGCCGCTGATCTTCTCCTCGACGCAGCGCCGTCGGAACTCCGCAAGGTTCACGCGCTGGGTGGACGAGGGCACGATCCAGACCTGCACGCCGAGGTCGCGGAGCTTGCGCACGTAGCCGAGGCCACCGTGCTGCGTGGTCACGACGATCGTGCGGTTCCGGTGATGATCGGTGAAAAGACCCGGAAGACTGCGTTCGTTCCAGAGCCGGAGCCGCCCGTCGAAGACGAACCGCCACGGGCACCACTCCTCGTCGGCGGACCGCGCGGTCAGCCGAGGGTTGTCCGCAGCGACGGTCCCGGCGCCGACCGCGATAGCCGGGAAAAGGCGACGCCACCGATGGACATCCGCCCGGGCCGCGTCGCCGGTGATCCACTTGGAGTCCGCCATCCGCGTCGCGATCTTCCCATCCAACGTTGTGGCGACCTTCGCGGCGAGCAGGGGCGTGCCGCGCGCCGCCCAGTGATTGAAGATCAGGTTGAGGTCCGAGCACTCCCGTTCGAGCACGCCCGTGATCACCTCGATTCCGGCCTCGCGCAGGAGCGTGAAGGCGCGGCCGGCGTGGCTCGGGAGCGGATCGGTTGCGCCGACGACGACGCGGCGGAGCCCGGACGCTCGGATCCGGTCGCAGCAGGCGCCGGTGCGGCCGACGGTGGAGCAGGGTTCGAGGGTGACGTACAGGGTGGCGTCGGGGCGTGGCGCGCGTCCGAGCGCCTCGAGCGCCACCCGCTCGGCGTGCGGTCCCCCGTCCTGCGCATGGTGCCCCTCGGCCACGATGCGACCCTCCTCCACGATGACCGCCCCCACCATGGGATTGGGTGCGGTGTGGCCCCAGCCGCGCCGCGCGAGCTCAAGCGCTCGGCGCATGAATCCCTCGTGGACGGCATCGGTGGCGGGATTCATGCACGCACGAACGGGTTGCCGGCCTTTTCGTCCGCCACCCGCGTTGACGGACCGTGGCCAGGATAGACGACCGTGACATCCGGCAGTGTGTAGATTTGCGAACGAATGCTTTCGGCGAGCGTGGTGGCGCTCCCGCCAGGCAGGTCCGTGCGACCGACGCTGCCTGCGAAAAGGGCGTCGCCGACGAACGCGGCGCCGAGCGATGAAAAGTAGAAGAGAACGTTGCCCGGGCAGTGTCCGGGGACGTGCCGGCACTCCACCGGCACGCCGAGCGCGTCCCAGCGCTCGCCGGGGGTCAGCCAATGATCGACATGGATCGGATCCACCCGGATGCCTCCCCGCAGGAACACGGTCATCACCTCCGGCGTCTCGATCAACGCCTGATCGGCGCGGTGGGCGCGGACGCGCGCGCCGGACTGCTTGACGACCTCGGCGCCGCCCTGCGTGTGGTCCCAGTGGCCGTGCGTGATCCACACTTCCCGGAGCGTCGCTTGACTGGCGCGGAGCCGGGGCTCGATCTTTGCCCAGATGCCGTCTGGAGCGTCGATCAGGATGGCCTCGTGCAGCGCGGGCGCGACGAGCAGGTAGGCATTGGTCTGGATCGGACCTGAGGGCAGGACGTGCAGCTCCATCGCGGGCACAGGCTTTGAGTCCGGACCGTTTCGAGCAATCCCAAACCGTTCCCCTCCCCCCCGCCGGAGACCGGGCTTGCGCAGCGGGCTGATTCGCTCAGCGTGCACTGAGGTCGGCGCAGCGTGCGTCGATCCTAGTCCCACCCCGGTTTCCCCATGTCCTCCACGCCCTCGTTCAGTCGTCGTTCCTTCCTCAAAACGAGTTCGGTCGCCGCGAGCGCCCTCGCATTTCCCGCGGTTCTGCGATCCCAGCCGGCTGGGACGCCCTCGCCGCTGAACCGCCTCAATGTCGCGGTCATCGGCGTCGGGGGCCGTGGTGGTGCGGCGGTCGAAGGCGTGCGCGACGAGAACATCGTCGCGCTTTGCGACGTCGACTCCGAGCGGGCGGATGGTTCGCTGAAGAAGTTCCAGGAGCGCTTTCCGGAGGCCGCGGCTCGGGCGGCGGGTGCGGAGCGCTTCGATGATTTCCGGAAGATGTTCGACAAGCTCGGCAACCGGATCGACGCGGTCACCATCTCCACGCCGGACCACATGCACTTTCCGGCGGCGCTCGCCGCGCTGCGGTTGGGCAAGCACGTCTACGTCGAGAAGCCGCTCACCCACACGATCTGGGAGGCGCGGGAACTCGCGCGCGTCGCGCGGGAGAAGAAGGTCATCACCCAGATGGGAAACCAGGGGCACGCCGGTGATGGATGCCGTCTCCTGAAGGAGTGGGTCGATGCCGGAGTCCTCGGCGACGTCCACGAGGTGGTGAGTTGGACGGATCGCCCGTTCTACCCGCCGTGGCGTGCGCCGGTGGGAACGTTCGCGCGTCCCGACCACTCGAAGTACCTCCCCGTGGTCCCGTCGACGTTGAACTGGGACGCATGGCTCGGCGTGGCTTCGCCGCGGAACTACGATCCAGCCTACCTGCCGTTCAAGTGGCGGGGCTGGTGGGATTTCGGGACCGGGGCGTTCGGCGACGTGGCGTGCCACATCATGGACGGCGCCTACTGGGCCCTGCGCCTCGGCGCACCCACGGCGGTGGAGGCGATCTCGACCGGCGC
>CAZEJZ010000419.1:0-3385 GCA_964512415.1 uncultured Opitutaceae bacterium | reverse complement strand
TGCGCGTGCTTCATGCCAACACCGCGGGCGACCTCACCCTGCCGCGACAGGTTCTCCACGGCGGCTGAATCGGAAGGTCTGCCACTCCTGTCGCCGATGGTAGGAGGGCTCCTTCAGCGGGGCGGTGGCCGATAGGATCGGATCGCCCGCATCCGCGCAGTCGTAGCGCGAGAAGTTACCCCTGAACACGCCGCCCTCGGTGAGGAATCCCGGGCGGAAACAACTCGACGGAAGAATCAGGCGGGAGGCCCAGTGATCCTCCCGAATCCACGTCTGGCTCCGGGCCCACGTGGCTTCCGAGATCATGAACGACTGCAACGCCGCCTCGCCCGCGCGCAGGCGCTCAATCCCGCCATGGGGAAACTTCAGTTGCAGGCGCTGGTTCTCCGGCGTGACGTGAACCTCAAGGTAGTCGCTGGCCCCGGCCTCCTCGATGAAGCTCTCGGCCACTTCCCCCAGTTCCCACGTGGGCTGGTTCAAGCCGCGCGCGGCGTTGCGCGGGCGCGGGGACACAAAGACGGAATCGACGACGAGCGCGGTGGGATGCCAGCGCACCCGGAACCAGCCGGGTCGAAACGGCATCGGGGCGGCCGTTCCTAGCCAGGCCTGCCGCAAGGGCAGGTCCTGCATCTGTCGGAGCGCAGCCGGCGCCGGCAGCGCCTCCGGGTCACAGGTCGACCGCATCACCGAAATTTCATTCGGCCTGACAAAAGGCTGCTCGGAATCGTACGCACTCATCAACGGCGAGCGCGGCTTCTACCGCAAACGTCCGCAGGAAGCCAGTGTATACGCAACCCATTCTGCGCGACGGCTGCAAATGCCCTTCCGGCGGACGCGGAACACGGTTAAATGAGTTAAAGCCGCACTTACCTTGCGGTTTTAACCGTTGGGAAGAGCTGGTGATCAACCACTACCGGGAAAGCCTTGACTCCACGCTTGCGACTGAATGTCTCCGTATACACGTCGTCTAGCGTCCGCTGACGGCGTCCTCCCAATGAACCAAACCGACTCCCGGAACCTCACCCGAAGGTTCCTTGCCTCCGCGTGCGCCAGCATTCTGGCCACCGCCTTCACGACCTCGGCCTTCGCCCAGGCCGTCCCCGCGCCCAAAGCTGAAAAAGCCTCCGAGCCCGCCGTCGAACTCTCCCCCTTCGTGGTGAAGGAAGAGGTCAACGACAGCTACCAGGCCCGCCAGACCGTCGTCGGCAGCCGTACGGCGAAGGACCTTGCGAACATGCCGACCAGCATCACGGTCATCACGGCGCAGCAGATCAAGGATTTGAACGCCGTCGAGGTGAGCCAGGTCCTCGCGGTGGGCGTGAGCGGTGTGACCCGCAACCAGACGATCAACGACGACGTCAACATCCGCGGTTTCCGCACAGCGCAGTCCCTGCGCAACGGCGTGACGAAGACGTCCTTCAAGCGCAATCCGATGTTCGACGTTGAGCGCATCGAGGTCGTCAAGGGCCCCGGCGCCTTGATCCTCGGCAACAACTCGTTCCTCGGCGGCGGCGTGAACTTCGTGTCGATGCGCGCCAGCGCGACCCCCGGCGGCAGCATCCAGACCACGATCGGATCGACCAATTCCCTCCGCGTTGCCGCGAACGTGACGGGTCCGGCGGTCAAGTCGGACGATTTCCGGATGAACTACCGCCTCACGGTCGGCGGTCAGACCGGTGATCGGCCGAAGGAGATCGAGGACCAAGAGGACCAAAAGTTCCTCGGCGGCGGCCTGGCGATGTACTTCGGCCCGAACATCAGCCTCATCGTCAACGGCTACTACTTCAAGGATGACGGCTACTTCTACTGGGAGGATTTCCTCGATGTGTCGGGTACTGCGCCCACGATCAACAAGCTCGCCAATGCCAAGTTGAACCAGTACTCGGGCGAGAAGTTCTCTGCCGGTCGCAAGAAGGACGCGTTCTGGCGGAACCAGGACTCGTTCATCGACGTGACCCTGCTCGCGAAGCTGACGCAGAACGGAAACATCCGCGCGTACTATTTCGCCAGTAACCTCGTCGACCGCCGCCGCATCGTCCGCGGCATCACGATGCGTGCGGACAACTACACGCTCGACCGTCAGGACATCCCGCTGGCGATTGACGCCTACACGCACAACGCGCAGATCGATTATCTCCACCGCTACGCGACGGACTTTTTCGCGGTCGACACGACGGTCGGCGTTGACGGTGCGTACAGTTTCAACCGGCAGGGCCAGTCAGTGAACGCAATGCCCGCGCTGGACACGCGCAGCACGAGTTTCCCGAATGACGACGCCTACTTCTCGGTGCCGCGTCCGGGCGCCGGGCTCGCGAACCTGCAGGACACCGCCTCGCGGGCGACCACCTATTCCTACTACTTCCAGGAGAATCTCTCCTTCCTCAAGGAGCGGCTGATCCTCGTCGGCGGTCTGCGGTGGTTCAAGCCGGGTGGCACGAACGAGAACTTCGTCGCCAAGACGATCACCAATCGTCCCGACACCCTGTTCCGCACCCACAAGTACGGCGCGGTGGTCAAGGTGCTGCCAAACCTGTCCCTGTACTACACGGACGCGCAGAACATCTTCCTCCAGACGGGCTTCACCGACAAGTTCGCGGCGAACGACCAGCTCGGGCCCCCGCTCGACAACCAGCGGGGCAAGCTCTCGGAATACGGCCTGAAGTACACGTACGAGGTGAGCAACAAGGTCAGCCTCTTCGCCACGGTCGCGCACTTTGACATGGAGCTGACCAACGTCCGCACCTTCGGCGACCTCGGCAACGGCGTGCAGGGCATCATCCAGTCGCGCCAGGACAAGGGCAAGGGCTGGGAGTACGACTTCGGCATGCGCCTGAACGCCGGCGACGGCAACTTTGACGTCATCGCCACGTATTTCGACGGCCAGTCCGCCATCGCGGCTGACCCAACAGTCCAGGCGGTCGACTTCGTTCCGCGCAAGTACAGCCTCCTCGGCAAGTACGGCTGGACGGCAGGAAGCCTCAAGGGCTTCTCCATCGGCGGCAGCGTCATGGACCAGACGGGCAAGCGCAACGGCAACTACCTGATCGACTTCCCGCGCCTGATCAACCTGTTCGCCACGTATCGGTGGAACAAGAACTGGGAGACCCAGCTCAACATCGAGAACGTGACGGATGAGCGCTACATCGTGGCCATCGCGGCGACCGGCCTCGTCCAGACGGCCGACATGCGGGTGGCGCGCCTCTCGGTCAAGTACTCCTGGTAAACCTTGGATTGATTGCGCCTGCGGAAACGCGGGCTTGTGACATGTCCTCCCGTCGCGAGTTGTTTTCCGCTTTGCTCGCGATGGGAGCATGCGCGGCAGGGTGGGGCCGGCGATGCGTCGGTCCCACCCGGTCTGCGCGAGGAGAGGGCTCGGCGCGTGGCC
>CAZEJZ010000418.1:0-3398 GCA_964512415.1 uncultured Opitutaceae bacterium | reverse complement strand
GGCGCGACCAGGCCGGCGCGGGCACCGGCTTCGATCGACATGTTGCAGACCGTCATGCGGCCTTCCATCGTCAGCTCGCGGATCGCGCGACCGGCATACTCGATCACGTAGCCGGTGCCGCCGGCGGTGCCGAGCTTGGCGATGATCGCCAGGATCACATCCTTGGCGGTGACGCCGAGCGGCAGGCTGCCCTCGACCGAGACGCGCATGTTCTTCGCCGGCTTCTGGATCAGCGTCTGGGTGGCGAGCACGTGCTCGACCTCCGAGGTGCCGATGCCGAAGGCCAGCGCACCCATGGCGCCATGCGTCGAAGTGTGGCTGTCGCCGCACACGATCGTCATGCCGGGCAGGGTCAGGCCCTGCTCGGGGCCGATCACGTGCACGATACCGCGACGGGCATCGTCCATGCCGAAGTAGGGCACGTGGAAGTCCGCGACGTTCTTCTCGAGGGTCTCGACCTGGATGCGCGATTCCTCGTCCATCGGGCCGGTGGTGGTCGGCGTGTTGTGGTCGGCAACGGCGACAGTGGCGTCGGGTCGGCGAACGGGGCGGTTGGCCATGCGCAGACCTTCGAAGGCCTGCGGGCTCGTCACCTCGTGCACGAGGTGACGATCGATGTAGATCACGCAGGTGCCGTCATCCTGGCGGCTGACGACGTGATTGTCCCAGATCTTCTCGAACAAGGTCCGGGGCGGGGCGGGAGGCGGCGGCGGAACCGCCGATTTCTTGCGGAACGCCATGACCGGATCAGCCCTTTCCGCCGCCCTTGGCGGCGCGCGTGGCCTTCTCGACCTTGGGCTTTTCCTTCTTGAGCTTCTCGCGGCGCGGACGCTTGGCGGCCTCTTCGGCCTGCTCGGCGATCAGCTCGCGCTGGGCTTCGATGTCCTCGGCGATGCGGCTCGCCTTGCCGCGCAGATCGCGCAGGTAATAGAGCTTGGCGCGGCGCACGGTGCCCTTCCGGACGACCTCGATCTCCCAGATGCTCGGGCCGTAGAGGGGGAACACGCGTTCGACGCCCTCTCCGAAGCTGATCTTGCGCACGGTGAACGAGGAATTCACGCCGTCGTTCTTGCGCGCGATGCAGAGGCCTTCATAGACCTGCAGTCGCTCGCGATTACCTTCCTGCACCTTGACGTGCACCTTGAGCGTGTCGCCCGGCTCGAAGCGCGGCACGGGCCGCTCGGCCTGGACCTTGTCCATCGTGGCCTGGCCGATCGTATCGAGAATGTTCATCGCAATCTTCCTTTCGTCACTTGTCTTCGTTCGTCCTCGCGGCCCGCCGCCGTTCCCAGAGATCGGGGCGACGACTCCGCGTGATTTCTTCCCGCTGCTTCGCGCGCCACTCGGCAACCTTGCCGTGGTGGCCCGAGACCAGAACCTCCGGCACGCGCCGCTCGATTCCATCCGGGCCGGCCCAGGTCGCGGGCCGCGTGTAGTGCGGATACTCCAGCAATCCGTCCTCGAAACTCTCCTCGTCTCCCGAGTGGGCCGCCCCCATCACGCCGGGCAGCAGCCGCACGCATCCATCCATCACCGCCATGGCCGCGATCTCGCCGCCCGAGAGCACGAAATCGCCGACCGAAACCTCCTCCAGCGCATGGGCCTCGATGACCCTTTCATCGATGCCCTCGAACCGGCCGCACACCAGCAGCGCGCCCGGTCCCTTCGCCAGCTCCCGCGCCCGCGCCTGACTGAACGGCGCTCCACGCGGGGACATCAACAACTTCGGCACGCCCGACATCTCCTTGGCCTGCGACACCGACTCGATGGCTGCCGACAGCACGTCGGGCTTCATCACCATCCCCGCGCCACCGCCGAACGGCGCATCGTCTACCGTGCCGTGACGGTCCGTCGCGAACCGCCTGATGTCGACCGCTTCCAGCGACCAGACGCCTTCCTTCAGGGCCTTGCCCGCCAGGCTGTGGCCGAGCGGGCCCGGAAACATCTCCGGGAAGATCGTCAGCGCCGTTGCGCGCCACACGTTGCCTTACGCCTCCTTCTCATCCGCCTGTCCGCCGGCGAGCAGGCCCGCCGGAGGATCGATCACGATCTTGCCACCCTCGACGTCGATCTCGGGCACTGCCTCGTCGGTGAAGGGCAGCATGAGCTCTCCCATTGAGCTACCCGACACTTCCATCACCGGCCCGGCGCCGAAATCGTGGAAGGCCATGACCTTCCCCCAATCCCTGCCGTCCTTGCCGACCGCCGACAGACCGACCAGATCCGCCTCGTACCACTCCCGCTCGCCCGTCTCCGGCAAGGCGCTGCGCTCCACGTAGAGGCGCAATCCGCGCAATGCCTCTGCTGCCGTGCGATCGGCTACGCCCTCGATCCGGGCCAGGACCGCACCGCGTGCAGCGCTGAGAGCCTCGACCCGGTACTTCTTCTTTCCCGATTCGTCCGACAGCGGGCCGTACGACGCCACCGCCATCGGGTCCTCGGTGTAGCTCTTGATGCGTACCAGACCGCGTACGCCGTGCGGCGCCGCGACGACGCCCAGCAGGACGCGGTCCGACACCATCAGTTGGCCGTAGCCTCCTTGGCCTCACCTTCAGCAGCAGGAGCCGCCGCAGCCTCGGCGCTGGCCGCCGCCTTCATGCGCTCCTGCGCCTTGGCGCGCGGCGCACTCTTCTTGGTCTGCTCGCGGCGCTCGCGCGGCTTCATCATCTCGACCTGCGCCAGGAAGCGTGCGACGCGATCGGACGGCTGGGCGCCGACCTTGAGCCAGTGCGCGATACGCTCCTTGTCGAGCGTGACGCGCTGCTCGTGTTCGCGCGGCAGCAGCGGGTTGTAGGTGCCGAGCTTCTCGATGAAGCGGCCATCGCGTGGGGAGCGCGAGTCGGCCACGACGATATGGAAGAACGGCCGCTTCTTGGTGCCGTGACGGGTCATACGGATCGCTAGCATTCTTTCTCCTTCGACAATTTCAGCGCGGGAAGCCGGGCGGGGGCGTCATGCCTCCGAGGCTGCGCATGAATCCTTTCTCTCCGAGCTTGTTCACTCGCTTCATCATCTTGAGCATGTCGGCATGCTGCTTGAGCAGCTTGTTGACGTCCTGCACGGCAACGCCCGAGCCGGCGGCGATGCGCTTCTTGCGCGAGGCGTGGATGAGGTCGGGGTTGCGCCGTTCCTTGGGCGTCATCGAAAGAATGACGGCCTCCTGGCGCTTGAGCTGTTTCTCGTCGATCTTGGCCTTGGACATCGCGGCCTTGGCCTGCAGCGCGCCCGGCAGCATGCCGAGCAGGCCCTGCATGCCGCCCATCTTGCGCAGTTGCCGGAGCTGGCTCAGCAGGTCGTCCATGTCGAACTGGCCCTTGCGGACCTTGGCGGCGAGCTTCTCGGCGTCTTCCTTCTCGATCGTCTCGGCGGCCTTTTCCACCAGCGAGACGATGTCACCC
>CAZEJZ010000417.1:0-3424 GCA_964512415.1 uncultured Opitutaceae bacterium | reverse complement strand
GTGCGGGCTCCCACGGAGCCGCCCCATCGGGGTGACGGTGAGCGGAAAAAGCACGAGCATCAGATTCACGTTCACGTCGCGGAGCACCGTCTCGAGCGGGAGATGCCCGTAGTAATCGCCGCGATCGTGCCGCGCACCGAGGCAGGTCCACCGGTCCGGTTGGCTCGTCACGGTGAGGGTCTGCTCCGACCACCGCCGCGTGACGGAAAGGGGCTGTCCGGTGAGCAGCCATCCGGAAATCGTCGTCCCGCGGCGGCCCTGCAGCAGCAGCACGAGTTGCGCCCCGCGCAGGCGGACCTCGCCGCGCAGCCGCAGGCGGACCCGGGCCTCGCGGAAGTCGAGGGGGTACGCTCCGGCGGCGAAGGCGTTCTCGCCCGCGACTTCGCGGTGGTGGTCGGAGAACGGGCCGCGCACGTTCAGGCAGCAGAGCATGTGCAGGTAGCCCGCTCCCGGAGGCGCGTGGTTGTAGTCGATCCACCACGGGCTGCGGGTGGTGACCACGCCGCGACGCCAGCCGAGCGGTTGGAGCCCGAGATGATTGCCGGCGAAACCCCACCAGCCGCCGGTTCCGCGATCAAAGGTTTCTTGGTAGACTCGGGGCATGGGGCGAGGGTGGAACAGGATGCGACGTCGCGACTCGGGACACAAACCGGAATGCGTGGTCAGCTCGGCTGACCGCTGGCGGCGTCCCCACCCCGCGAGGTGCCGGTGAGGGCTCACGCGGCGGAAACGGGAGAGCCCAAGCAGCGACAATCGCATCGCCATCCGCGCACGCGGGATCACGCTGAGCATGGTCATCCAGACGGTCGGACGTTTCCCGCCGTCGGTTCCTCGGCGTCCATTTCTCCGGCTTTCTTCCGATGTTCCTCCCGCGATTCCTCCTCGGCGTCCTTGCGCTCTCGGTGTTGTGCTCTTCCGCGCGCCAGGCGGTCGGAGCACCGGCGGCGGAGGCGCCGTTGGACTTCCGCGTGGAGCGGGAGGCCGTGCTGCGACACGATGACGGCCGGTTCCTGTGGTACCATCCCCGGGCGGTGGCGGTGCCGGGCGAGGACCCGGCGTCTCCGGCGGTGGTGATGACCCTGCAGCAGCACCTCAAGGTCTCGGATTACTACTCCGGCCTGCATGTGCTTTCGGCGCCCTCGCCCCGGGGACCCTGGGCGGGGCCCGTCGCGCCGCCCGAGTTGGGTTGGCGGGAGGCACCCGGTGGCGTGACGCTGAGCGTGGCGGACGTGACGCCTGGCTGGCATGCGGCGACCGGTCGCGTCATCGCGCTCGGTGCGCAGGTGCGGTACAGTCCGAAAGGCGCTCAGCTGGAGGACGTGCCGCGCGCGCACCAGACCGTCTATGCGGTCCTTGATCCCCGCTCGGGAACGTGGACGCGCTGGCGGGTTCTCGAGATGCCTCCCGGTGATGAGTTCAATTTCGCCCGCAATGCCTGCTCGCAATGGCTGGTGCGGCCGGACGGGACGTTGCTGGTGCCGCTCTACGTGGGACGCAATGCGAAGGAGCCCTTCAGCGTGGCGGTGGCGGAGTGTCGGTTTGACGGCACCACCCTCCGTGTGGTCCGCGTCGGCCCCCTCCTGCGGCTGCCGATCAAGCGGGGTCTCCATGAACCCTCGCTGGCGACGTTCGGCGGGAGGTACTTCCTGACCCTGCGCAACGACCTGCGGGCGTATGTGGCGAGCGGTGACGACGGCTTGGTTTACGGTGAACCGCAGGTCTGGCGGTTCGATGACGGCGAGGAACTGGGCAGCTACAACACCCAGGCCCACTGGCTCACGCATCGTGAAGGACTCTTCCTCGTCTACACGCGACGAGGAGCCGGCAACGATCACATCATCCGGCACCGTGCGCCTCTCTTTATGGCGCGGGTGGATCCAGTGGCCTTGCGCGTCGTGCGGGCGACGGAACGGGTCGTCGTGCCGGAGCGCGGGGCGGAGCTCGGCAACTTCGGGGCGAACGCCGTCACCGAGTCGGAGGCCTGGGTGACGGTTTCGGAAGGACTCTTCACCCCGGAGGCGCGGCAGCGTGGGGCGGATGGATCGACCTTCGTGGCGCGCATTCATTGGTCGCGTCCGGATCGTGCGCAGTTGCCGACGGAGCCCCTGCGGATCGTGACCCTCGGTGACTCGATTACCAAGGCGGTGCGTCCCGGTGTGGGGGCGGACGAGACCTTCGCGGTGCGCCTGGAGCGGGCGCTGCGGCGCGGTGGTGTGGACGCCACGGTGCGCAACGTCGGGATTGGCGGTGAGCGGACCGATCAGGCCCTCCTGCGCCTCGAGCGTGACGTCCTCGCGCAGCGGCCGCACCTCGTTACGATCATGTACGGCACGAACGACAGCTACGTGGACCCCGGCAAGACGGCGTCGCGGATCACTGCGGATGCCTACCGGGCGAACCTTGAACAACTCATTGACCGCCTGCGCGCGGCTGGAGTGACGCCGGTGCTGATGACCGCGCCGCGATGGGGACGGGCGGCGAAGCTCAACGGGGTGGGGGAGAATCCGAACGTCCGCCTGGAGCCCTTCGTGGAGCGTTGCCGGGACGTGGCGGCGGAGCGGCGGGTGCCGCTGGTGGATCACTTTGGCGACTGGAGTGGCGCGGAGGGGGCCGGGGAGGACATCGGCGCGTGGACCACGGACCAGTGTCACCCCAACCCGGCGGGCCAGGCGCGTCTGGCGGAACGCATCCTCCCGGTGGTCCGGGCGGCGTTGGGCTCGGGCCGTTGACGGGCAATTGCTTGCTCAGGTTCGGCTCCGTCGAGACGATGTGAGGAGTGCGTGTCCTCTCTTCAGCCTATTTCCGCGCTTGATCCTGCTGCGATTCCGGCCGCAGCTCCAACTCCGGATCAAGTCGCTGCTGCGCCTGCGGTCGCCCCGGGCGTGACCGAGGTTACCTTTACTTACGATCTCGTTCAGGCTGAGCGATTTGGTACGCTTTCGGAACGCGTCTGGCATCGCTTGAGGAAGCGGGCGCTGGAGGGACTCCTGCGTTCGGCGGGGGTGGTTCCGGGTCGGGATACCCTGTTGGACATTGGGACCAATTCGGGACCCCTGCTCCTGCACTTGGGGGCGCGCGGGTATCGGATTTGAGGGGTGGATCTCAATCCGGAGTTGGTGCGTAAAGGTCGCGAGTACCTTCGCGAGGCGGGCTTGGACCCGGCGACCCTGATGCTGGGCAATGCGAACCGCTTGGAGTTCGCGGACGGCTCTCTCGACTGCGTCCTGATGATCGACCTTCTGGAGCATTGCGTGGAGGAAGAGGCCCTGGTGGCGGAGGCGAGTCGCGTCCTCCGGAAAGGGGGTCATGCGATCGTTGCGGTTCCCTGTCCCTGGCATCCCATTTGGCATCCTTGGCTGAAGAAGATTCTCAGCGGGCGTTCGGCGGCGGACATTGATTCGCATCCAGACCGCTTCAAGACGGG
>CAZEJZ010000416.1:0-3428 GCA_964512415.1 uncultured Opitutaceae bacterium | reverse complement strand
GTCGCCTCGCTGCAGCGGACTGGCCTCGACGATGGGGTGCGCCGCTGGATCGCGGCGGATCGTCCCTTCCTCGGCGTGTGCTTGGGGATGCAGGCCCTCTTTGACCACTCGGAAGAGGGGGATACGCGGGGCCTGGGCATTTTTGCCGGGGATGTGGTTCGGTTTCGGCTACCGACTGAGTTTAAGATCCCGCACATGGGTTGGAATGATGTTCAGTTCCTCCAGCCCGCATCTCCCTTGGCGACCGGGCTGCCGGTGGCGGGAGAATCCTTCTACTTCGTCCATAGCTACCATTGCCGGCCGGAGGATCGATCGCTGATTCTCGCCGAGTGTGACTACGGCGGGCCTTTTTGCGCGGCGATTGGTCGAGGGCGGGTGTTTGCAACCCAGTTCCATCCCGAGAAGAGTCAGGCGGCCGGCCTGAGGATTTACCGCAATTTCGTCCACGTGGCGCGGTGATGCATCAGGCCCCCAACTTGCGCTAAAGGGCAGTGCGTCTCCCGCTTCTGCCTCCCGGGCAGGTGCGCCTGCCGGGAGACTTTGCTTTGCAAGCGGTGCGGATTTTGCTTCGGTCATCCCTATGCCCAAGACCGCTACCCTGAAAATCGACGACAAGGAGCTCAGCCTGCCCATCATTATCGGGACGGAGAACGAGCGTGCGGTGGACATCTCGAAGCTGCGGGCCGAGACCGGGTACATCACCTTCGACGACGGCTTTGCCAACACCGGGTCCGCGCAGAGCACCATCACCTACATCGATGGCGAGCAGGGCATCCTCCGCTACCGCGGGTATCCGATCGAGCAACTGGCGGAGAAGTCCAACTTCATCGAGACGGCTTACTTGGTGATCCACGGCGAGCTGCCCACGCCGGAGCAGCGGACGCACTTCTCGTCGCTGCTGACGCAGCATGCGCCCTTGCATCAGGGCATGACGCGGCTCTTTCAGGGATTTCCGCCGGCGGCGCATCCGATGGCCGTGCTGTCGGCGCTGATGAATGCACTGGGCTGCTACTACCCGCACCTCGCCACCAACAACCACCAGCGGGACCTGGAGCACTTCGAGGAGGCGGTCGCGATCGCGATCTCGAAGGTGCGCACGATCGCGGCGCACTCGTACCGCATCAGCCGCGGCCTGCCGCTCAATCATCCGAAGCGCTCGCTCAACTACTGCGACAATTTCCTCCACCTGATGTTCTCGGAGCCGTACAACGATTACGTTGCGACGCCCGAGGTGGCTTCGGCGCTGAATCTGTTCCTGCTCCTGCACGCGGACCATGAGCAGAACTGTTCCACCTCCACCGTGCGGATGGTGGCGTCGGCGGGAGCGAACCTCTTCGCTTCGGTTTCCGCAGGCGTCAATGCGCTCTGGGGTCCGCTCCACGGCGGCGCGAACATGGCGGTGATCGAGATGCTCAAGTCGATCCACGCCGAGGGCGACGACGGCACCAAGTTCATCGCCGCCGCCAAGTCCGGCAAAGGCGAGCGCCTCATGGGCTTCGGGCACCGCGTCTACAAGAACTACGACCCGCGCGCGAAGATCATCAAGACCAGCTTCTACAAGGCCCTCGCTTCGCTCGGCATCAAGGACGACCCGCTGCTGAACATCGCGATGAAGCTCGAGGAAGTCGCGTTGAGCGATGACTACTTCATCTCCCGCAAGCTCTACCCGAACGTCGACTTCTACTCCGGCCTCATCATGCGCGCCCTCGGCATTCCCGAGGAGATGTTCACGGTGATGTTCGCGATCGGTCGCATGCCGGGCTGGATCGCCCAGTGGCACGAGGTCGCCCGCAATCCGAAGCTGAAGATCTACCGTCCCCGGCAGATCTACGCGGGACACCCGCAGCGGAACTACGTCCCGACCAATCTCCGTGGATGACCCAGGGAGCGGCCGTCTCGCGGTCGCTCTCCCACGATCTGCCCCCGGCCTTCGTCACCGACTGGGTGCGGCGGGTTTCTGACGGAAGATCGCGTCCTGAGAAAGGCCGGTCAGCCGCACGATCGCCCGCACCAGTTGCCAGAGGGTGAACATGGTCATCGCGACGCTTGGGATGACGATGACCGGCCAGCTCCACAGGTTCATCTGGGCGAGTTCCTCGTTGAACGCCGGCGTCCCGCTGTCGCTGCGAATGAGGTGGCGGGCCAGCGCGAAGTTCAGCGCGGCGCTGAGCGCGAAGCTCGCGGCGAGCCAGAATCCGGCCTGCCGCAGAGCATCGTCAAACTGCGTCCGCGTGCCGCGGGTCTCCAGCGCGGCCTCCACCTGCTCCACGTCGATCACTTGGTCGTTGTACAAAATCTGACGCACCAGCGGCACCTTTGATCGCATCGAAGCGAGGACCGAGATGCCGATGATGGCGGGCAGGGCTGCTTCCTTGACGGCGAACCAGAAGCGGTCGAGGCGGATCAGGGCGAAGACGCCGGTGAGCAGGATGCTGAGGAAACCGATGATTGAGATGAAGTTCGCCTGACGCCGCCGCGCGAAGTCAGCGATGCCGTAGGCGATCGGGAAGGCCAGGGCGACCACCAGACCCCAGACCGGTCCCAGCCGCTCCGGCTTGCTCATGGTCGACAGGAGCACCGACGGGATGGCGACGTTGAAGGCGAGGTTGAGGAGCAGGTTCTCCCGGGGTGGGCGCGGGTCGGACATGCGACCATGAAGCCGGAATGTCCTCTCGCGGGAAGTGAAATCGGGGCACAGGGGTCTTTACCGCCGCGCTCCGCCGTCCTAGTGTCCGGGCATGATCCTCTTGGGCGTCAACATCGACCATGCCGCCACGGTGCGGCAGGCGCGTTATCGTCAGCACGCCGCCACGGTGGGCGGGGCGGTCGAACCGGATCCCGTGGCCCTCGCCCTGATCGCCGAGCGCGCCGGAGCGGATGGCATCACGGTGCATCTCCGCGAGGATCGTCGACACATCCAGGAGCGCGATGTCTGGCGGCTGCGCGAATGCATGGGAACGCGTCTCAACTTGGAGATGGCCTGCACGCCGGCGATGATCGACTTCGCGCTGCGGCTCAAGCCCCACAGCGTTTGTCTGGTGCCCGAGAGCCGCGAGGAGATCACGACCGAGGGCGGACTGGACGTGGTCCGCCACCGCGCCAAGGTGCAGGAGGTGGTCGAGGCGATGCGGGGTGCGGAGATCGCCACCAGCCTCTTCATCGACCCGGATCCCGCGCAGATCGTCGCCTCGGCTGAGTTGCGCTCCCCGTGGGTGGAGCTCCATACCGGCGCTTACGCCCATTGCTACCCGGTGGATCCCGCCGGCCGCGTCCGCGAGTGGCAGCGCCTGCGGGACGGAGCGACGCGTGCGCACGCCCTCGGGCTGGTCGTCAACGCCGGCCACGGCATCAACTACGTCAACCTTCCCGACATCCTCAAAATCCCCGCCCTCGACACCCTCAACATCGGCCACAGCATCGTCGCCCAC
>CAZEJZ010000415.1:0-3432 GCA_964512415.1 uncultured Opitutaceae bacterium | reverse complement strand
GGCAGCCACGGCACGCTGAGAGCGGTACCCAGCGCCAAGGCCGCCAGCCAAAAACGGGGATCGATCAGGCGGCGGAGCATGGTTCAGGTGTGAGCAAGTTCGTCGCGCGTGGCAACCGGGCGCGTGGCCCACGGGAGGAGAAGCACGAGCAGTGTCCCCGAAACCCACGCGAGGAGCGGTGCATGGGCGGCGAGGCGCCACACCCAGTAAGAGCCGGTTGCCATGGAGGTCGGGGCGCTGAAAGCCAACCATCCAGCGGGGTCACGGTCACTCGCCACGATGCGAAAGGGCTCGCGCGGCGTGCGCACGTAGGCCGCTCGCCAACTGTCACCCGGCACGCGGCTTGGTCGGACGGTGCTGAGGTGACGGACGCCATCCGCTGACCAGAGGTCGAGCGAGACGGCGCCGCGCCCGAGATCACCGGCCACCTCGAACTTGAGATAGCCCAGATCTGGCGGCGTGACCGGCTGGCTGGTCCAAATCCGCTCCTCCGCCGTGGTGCCCTGCTGGCCATGGGAGCCCCAGGCGGGCGCGAACACCAATCTCACGGTCGAGGGCGAGGCTTGGTCTGCGGCGAAGCCCTGGGCGGTGTCTGGGGAGACCGCGAGGGAGCGGGCCACGCTCACGGGGAGGATCCGCGTGAGCTCCGGGTGGCTAAGTCGCTCCACGAGCACGTCCGCGCTCGGATAGGGGATCTCCGGCTCCTTCATCCACTGGCGGTCCCCGGTGCCGAGGTACAGGCGTGTGTTGCGCGTACTGGCCTCAAACCACGCGCCCACCGTCGGCAGATCGCCCGCCAGGACCCGCTTGGCGTGCACGGCGAGTCCGGCACCGACGCCGATGCACCAGACGGCGAGTGCGATGCGGATCAGCGTGCGGAGCGTGGATCTTTCCGGGAAGGCGAGGCGCAGTCGCGAAAGCGTGGTCAGCATGATCGCGAGGTTCACCAAGAGCCCGAAGGTGTGGGTATCGAAGTAGCGGGAGGCCGGCCACGCACCGTCGGCTCCGCGAGCGTAGGCGGCAGCGAGAAACTGCAGGACGACCCACCCGCCGGCGGCGGCAAGGACATGGGCCCGGCGGTCGGTGAAAAGTGGGGTGCGCGCGAAGGCGAGATTCAAGCAGAGTGCCAGCCACGGCGCATAGCTCAGCACGGCGAAGGGCGCAAAGAAGGTCACGGGCCACTGGAGCGCGTGCCAGAGCGACAGCACGAAGTCGTGAAACGAATGGGCGCGGAGCGCTTCGTGTCCGGTGAATCGGACATGGAGCGATAGGCCGATGGCCAGAACGACCAGGCTGGCGAGCACCGTCGGCCAGAAGCGCCGGAGTGCCGCGAGGGGCGAGCCGTTGAATGCGAGCACCGCGACCACGGTGACCGCCGCAGCGGCGGGACCAGAGGCCATGCTGAACAGGGAAAGCGCGAGGCAGCTGACGCCGCAGAGCCACCCCGGTGATCCCTCACGGCAGCGGAGCGTGCGATCAAGTCCCAGGAGCGAGAGACCGAGCAGAAAGTATTGCTGCGAATGAAAGCCGCCGAGGGTGTTTTGCCACGCGTGGGGCGGCGCGAAGGTCGCGAGCAGGGCGACCACCCACAGGAGCCGGGCACCGCGGCTCGCGATCAGCGGTTGCAGCCACGCCCAGAGGCCAACGGCGATCGCGCTGTGCATCGCCCCGTTGAACAGCATCTGGATGCGGGCATCCCATTGACCGTTGAGCTCGACCAACGCCAGCGCCCACAGCTTGGTCAGAGCGATGCGATGTTCGTTGTGGGGAGCAAAGAGGTCCACGAAGCGGAGTGCTCCCTGCTGCCAGGGAAGGAGTAGGTAAAGCCCCTCGGCATCCCACTGGTCCCAATTCGGCAGGTCGGTCGCGAAGCGCTCGGAAATCCAGAGCTTGATGCTGGTCAGGAAAACGAAGAGCAGACTGAGGCTGAGAAGGAACGGAGTGCGCGCGGATCCGCCACGGCGCACTGGGACCGGACTGGAGCGAAGGTTACTCGCGGGCATGACGGGCGACGGCGTACAGGTGGTAGTAGAGCGGCGTGCCCTCCGACGTCCGCAGCGGGTGCTCGGAGTAAAGGCCGATCTCGACGTCGCGGTAATGCTCCCGGAGCAGGGCCGCGAGGCTGGCGCGGGTGAAGAAATTGCAGTGGTCCGCCTCCAGCATGTGCCACGGAATCACGCGGTGCGCGCTCAGGTAGGCGAGGAGTTCGGCGTTGGGGACGGAGACGAAGAATCCGCCCGGAGCGACTCGGGCGACCTCGCGGAGAAACGCGCCGAGATCCCGGACGTGCTCCAGGACTTCGACGGCCATGGCTACTTCGAACGTCGCAGCACCGAAGGGGAGCGCACCTCCGTCAACGCGCGTGTGCGGGAGTCCGGCCGCCTCCAGCGCCGCGCAGTCCTCCGGTTTCATCTCCGCGCCGTGCCACGCATAGCCCCGCTGGATGAGCTCGCGGCCGTACCACCCCAGGCCGCAGCCGACGTCGAGCACGCGGCGCGGCGGCGGTCCCAGAAAGCGCACCAGATGCTCGAGCAATTCGGGACTGCCGGACGGCTGTGATGGGCCGGAGGTGTAAACGTGCTCGCGATGGTTCACCGGCGGGAAGTCGTGGCGCAGCAGCACGCCGAACGGTCCGAGTCGGTGATCGGTGGCGATGAGCCGGATCGGCCGCGGCAACTCCGCCACGCCGCGCGAGCCCTGACACACGCGGACGACCAAGGTCGCGTTCGCGCCGAAAGGACCGTCGGGCGCGTGGGCCACGACGAGGAAACCGGAGCGAGCGGAGGGCGGCCAACCGTGCGCCTGATTGACGTCGGGGCGGACGAAGCGCTGGGAGGTCTCGCCGATCTTCCTTCCCTCCAGCCAGACCTCGACCCGCGAGTCCTCTCCGTCCGGAGCCGGCTCCGCCCATCCCTCGACCCGGAGGCAGAGCGGATCGCAGAGCGCGTCGGCGGCGGGCTGGTCGACGAAGAGCGGCATGGTGGATTTCTCGCGCAATCCGCCTCCCACGCCCAGACGAAAATGTGCAGGCCGGGAAACGACGGCGACGGATCGCCGACCGGCCGGCGGCGCCAGTCGCATCGCGGCGGCACTACTCGAACCGCAGGGCGTCGATTGGGTCGAGCCGGGCGGCCTTGTGGGCGGGGTAGAATCCGAAGACGATGCCGATCACCGCCGAGACCACCACCGCGATGACGACGGCGCTGGTGGAAACCAGGACGGGCCACCCGAGTTGGCTGGAGACGATTTCGGACGAGGCGATTCCGAGTGCGACTCCCAGCACGCCGCCGAGGATGCTCAGGATCATGGCCTCGATCAGGAACTGCATGCGCACGTCCCGGTCGTGCGCCCCGATCGCCAAGCGGATACCAATCTCCCGCGTCCGCTCCGTCACGCTGACCAGCATGATGTTCATGATGCCGATCCCGCCGA
>CAZEJZ010000414.1:0-3447 GCA_964512415.1 uncultured Opitutaceae bacterium | reverse complement strand
GGAAGCATCACGGAGACCGACGCGGCATCCGCCTCGCGATTCTCCGCCGCATCCGCCGTACCATCGCTCGGCAAGGTCACCGCGGTCCGCGCCGCCTCGCTCCGCCAAAAGTCCCTCGCCGCCGAGAAGTCCCACCGCGCTCCCGCCGCCGCCCACGCCGGGAATGGTACGGCAACCGTGGGTACCCCCTCACCGAGGAGTGTCGACGCCACGTCGGCGAAGATAATCCGCCACGACACGGCATCCACCACGAGGTGATGCGCCACCGCGATGAGACGGCCGCGTTCGCCTGGACCACCCGCGATCCAGCAGGCCCGGACCACGGGTCCAGACTCGAGTTGCAGCGAACGCTGGAGCGCTGCGGCCTCCCGGGTCATCGCCGCCGCCATCGCCGCCGCTCCAGGGGCCGGGGTCTTGACCTCAACCAAGTCGGGGATCGCATCCGCCACCTCGACGAGTCGCTGAGTCCAACCCTGACCGGTGCGCGCGAAACGCAGCCGGAACGCCGCATGCCGCGTGAGCACCGCTCGCCACGCATCGCGCAAGGCTGCGAAGCCCACCTCCGGCCGTGTCGTCACCGCCACCGCTTGATTCCAGTATCCCGGTGTCGGGGCCCCGAGCGCGAAGAACTCGCGCTGGATCGGGGTCAGCGGAATATCCGCCGCATCGAAACGGAGCTCACCCGCCGCAGCGCCAACCGGACGCACCCGCGCCGCCAGACCGGCGAGCGTCGGGCTGCTGAAAACGTCGCCCGCCCCCAGGCGCCACCCCGCCTGCGCAAGCAGCGAGACCAGCCGAAGGCTGAGGATGGAATCTCCCCCCGCTTGGAAAAAGTCATCCTCCAGAAAGACCTCGCGTACCGCGAGGGTGCGACACCACGCCTGCGCCACGGCACGCTCGGCCTCCGTCCGCGGAGCGGTTCGATTGCCCCGTTCGGTGACGATCTCCGCTTCGGGCGCGGGAAGCGCCCGACGATCCAACTTGCCGCCCGGGGTCAGCGGCATCCGGTCAAGCCGGACCACGCGAGCCGGAATGAGAGCATCGGGCAGCACCGCCCGCAGCGACGCAATCGCGTCGTTCTCCGCGAAGGGCGCCGGGGCGACGACGTACGCCACGATCTGCCGCGCACCGCTCGTGCCTTCCCGCACCGCGGCCGCCGCCGCGGTGACACCGGGAAGGACCGCAAGACGCGACTCGAGCTCACCGAGCTCGACGCGCTGGCCGCGGATCTTGACCTGACCGTCGCGCCGCCCGACGAAATAGAGTCCACCGTCCTCGCCGCGACGGGCCAGATCGCCGGTGCGGTACAGCCGCGCTCCGGGCACCGAAGAGAAGGGATGCGGGATGAAGCGCTCCGCGGTCAGCGTCGCTTGGCCGAGATAGCCACGCGCGAGCAGGGCTCCGCCGATGCAGAGTTCGCCGGCGACCCCGGGCAGCACGGGCTCAAGGTCGGGACCCAGCAAGTAGACCTCGGCATTGGCCACCGGCGCGCCCAACGACACCTCACCGTCCGGAGCGCAGCGCGCGAAGGTCGCATCGATCGTCGCCTCGGCCGGGCCGTAAAGATTCACCAGCTCGACCTCCGGCAGAGCGGTTAGGAACCGATCACGCGTCGACGAGCGCAGCGCCTCGCCTCCGCTGAACACGCGCCGCAACCGCGGCACGCCTCCACGCACCGCCTCCTCGATGAAGAAATCGAGGACCGACGGAACCAGCTGGAGCACCGTGATACTGTACGTCCGCACCGCCTCGGCGAGATACGCCGGATCATGCTGGCCACCGGGCCGCGCCATCACGAGGCGGGCTCCGGCCAGCAGCGGCGCCCAGAATTCCCAGACCGACGCGTCAAAGCTGACCGGCGTCTTCTGCAGGACCGCATCGGCCGCCGAGATCGGGAATGTCGCCTGCATCCAAGCCATGTGATTGACGATCGCCGCGTGCGGCACCGCCACTCCCTTGGGCCGGCCGGTCGAACCCGAGGTGAAGATGACATAGGCGAGCTGCGCCGGACTGATCTCGATCGCGGGAGCCGCCGTCGCCTCGCGCGCGATCTCCGGCCACACGCTCCGCCATTCCACCGCGCCCGATGCGAGCGCACTCGTTTCGGCGAGGACGAGCTTCGACGCGCTGTCCTGCAGCATCTCGGCGACGCGGGCGGACGGATAGGACGGATCGATCGGCACGTACGCCGCACCGGCCTTGAGGACGCCGAGCAGGGCCACCACCAGATCCGTGGATCGCTCGAGGGCGACCGCGACGCGATCATCGTGACGCACGCCTCGACGGCGCAACCAATGCGCCAGCTGGTTGGCCCGGCGCTCCAGCTCCGCGTAGGTCACAGTCTCACGCTCCGACACCACCGCGGGGGCCTGGGGGCTTCGCGCCACCTGCGCACTGACCAGCGCCGCGAGGGAGCGCCCCTCCTCCGCGAAATCGGCCGATTCCCCGAGCGCTTCGAGGAAGATCCCGGCGCGTTGCGGACTTGCGAGCAAAGGAAGGGCTCGCCACTCGGATGCCGGAGCCTCCGCGATTGCTTCCAAGACGCGGCGGAATAGCCCGGGGATGGCCTCGATCAATCGGGCGTCCAGAGCCTCGCCCGAACAAGCCGCCACGCCGCCAAGAGAGCCATCCTTTGGATCCACGCCGAAGTTGACCGCGATCGTGAAGTTCGTCTCCTCACGCGCCCGCGTTCCCAGGCGTTCCAACGCGCTCAGGCCGCCCAAGGCATCGTAAACGTGGAAGTGGACGAAGTTGAAGTCGGTCGCGAAGAGCGGAGCTCCGCCCTGGCGTTTCTGGATCTCCGCGAGCGGCAGTCGCCGGTGCGGCAGCAGCGCAGTCTCCGCGGCGAAGACCGCTCGGACGAGATCCGCCCAGCTGGCCGCGTGCTCGAGCTGCACACGGAAGGGAACCGTGTTCAGGAAGAGTCCCGCAATGCGCTCCGCTCCCGCCACCTCCGGCCGGCCGTTCGTGACGAGACCCGTGACCACGTCGTGGCTGCCGCCGAGGGCCGCCAGCACGCGGGCGTGAGCCGTGAGCAGCACCGACTTCAGCGGCACGCCCAGTCCCTCCGCCACGCGCGTGAGCGCCGCGGCCAAGGCTGCCGAAATCACCAGCGGCCGCTGCACCATGCCTGAGCGGGACGAACTGCCGGGCCCGGGTCGGGGCAGGTCAAGTAACTCAGCCCCTTCCAACGCCTGCTCCCAGAAGCGGCGCGTCCCCGCATCCGCCAGCGCCGCGCGCTCCAAGGCAACGTAATCGCGGTAGCCGACCGGGATCGCCGGCGCCGCCGCCGGCGCATCTCCCTTGCCGATTCGCGCGAGATAATGCCGGAAGAGCTCCGTCAGCAGCGAAGCAAGCGTCCATCCGTCCACAATCGCGTGGTGCAGGGCCAGCGTGAATTGAAACTCATCCGGACCACGGCGGTGCACGTAGGTCCGCACCAGCGGC
>CAZEJZ010000413.1:0-3462 GCA_964512415.1 uncultured Opitutaceae bacterium | reverse complement strand
AATCGCATCCCCTCCCCCCACCCCGAGGCAAAGTGAGGGAAACCGGGTCAGGCCACCACACTCCTCCTCGACCAACTGATCCAGGGACACGCACCCCTCGGAGAATCCGGACGCTTGTTCGCGCCGCACGCCGCTGAGGAACGCGTGCACGCCGTAATGCCCACCCTGCACGCCGGGATGCTCCAGCTGGGAAAACACCGTCATTCGCTGCCGCCAGCGTTCCAGCGACTTCAACATCGGGGTGAGTTCGAACGCCGTACCTTCCCCGTGCGGGAAGAACATCTCCGGACGAAGCCCGAAGTCGAGGCCGATGCAGACGAGTCGCCGGGGGGCTTTCGGCGCCTCTGCACCCTGCAGCGCCAGGGGCGAGAACCACGGGAACGTGAGGGCGGCGCCCCCGACGGTCTTCAGGAAGTGTCTTCGGCTCAGAGGGGGTAGCTTCATGACGATCACGGATGGGGTTGGAATCAGCGACCACTGGTGAACCGACGGCTCGAGCCGCCGCAGCGATCGCGCGAGAGAAGCACCGGGGGAGCCCGCCAACGCCTAGGACGGCATCGGCAGAAAACCTACAACGCGTCTCACCGCACTTCGGCACTGAAACCTGCAATGACCGCCGGTCAACGACGGGCTCGGTTTCCAGTAAATCAGACCCGGCATGGTCGCAGGGAGTCGCCCTCGACCCAACGCCCACGGACGGCGACGATCTTCTCGTGCTTCGGAATCCCAAGCTCGTTGGCCTGCAATTGGCCGATGAGCAGGTCGACCGCCGCCACGCCCTTCTTCTCCGGCTCGGAGTCGATGCCCGCCAGCGAGCCCAGCTGAGAGGACCAGTCGAGGTGCACCAGCCCAACCTCCTGCGGCACAGCCACCTTGAGGCCCGCCAACCACTCGCGCACGGGCTGTTCGGAGTAGAGAATCACCTCCGGGCGATGAGCGAGGAACCACCGGGAGAACTCACCGGCGGCATCCGCACCGCGCGTGATGAGGGGCGGAGCCCGGTCGATCTCCGACGCATCCTGTTGATGAACCAGGAACGAAGCGAGCCAGGCACGATCCACGCGTTCGCTCATGGCTTCTCCCAGCACCAAACCCAGGCGACGATACTTCCTCCGCTCCAATTCCATCATCACGAGGTGCATGTCCTCGTAGTGGGAAGACACCACCCGGTGAACCGGCGGGTGCTGCACGGTAAGCCCCTTCGCGACGCAGGCGAAGTGACGCCACTCCAACGCCAGTCGCCCGCCCACATTGGGAAGAGGACAGAGAATCAGGCCGCGAATCCCCCGCGCGCGCAGGATTCTCGACATGCGCCCGCTGGTCATCTCGGGCTCCCGCAGCCAGAACTCGTCCAGCACGAATCCGGCCTCCTTGGCACGGCGTTCCGCACCGGCGAAAAAACGCGCGTGATTCGGGGCGTCGCGCCAGCCATGCCGGGTCGGCCACGCCGTGATCAGCCCCAAGGTTTCACGCACCGCGCTGGTCCGAATCGTCCGCAGCCGCGCCATCAGGGTCGAAACCGTGGGATCCGAGAAGTAGCCTGCTTTCCTCGCCTCCCGCTGCACCCGCTTGCGCAGCGCCGAGGTGATGCGCGGGCTGTTGCGAAGCGCCAGCGACACCGTGGTGTGGGAGACGCCGAGCTTGGTCGCAAGATCGCGGATGGAAAGACGTGGATTCACTTTACTGGAAAGCGAACAAGCGATTTCGCGTCGCTTGAGGCAAGGGCAAAGCGAGCCGCCACGTCGCCGCATCGGTGACCTGGCCACGCGGCGGCGCCGTGCACCGGCCAACCTCCCGTCCGCGTCGCAACCCTGGGGAGGACTATGGCTTACGAAGCACGGAGGCCGCTCCACCGTCCGCCGGAGCGCGCCCTTGAAAGTAGATGACCGCGTTCCGCGATTGCCGACCAGCCAGAAGCAGGTCCGGGAATCCGTCCCGGTTCAGGTCCACGACCTTCAAATCGTACGCCTCCTGCGCGTTGCCGGTATCGATTTCATGCGCCCCAAAGTTGCCGGCACCGAGATTCTCCCACCAGCGCACGACTTTCGAGGAGAACGAACAGCCCACGGCATTGATGTCCCCGTCCCCGTCAAGATCCGCCGCATCGAAGGCGTGGACGTCACGCAGATCCGCGTCGATCACATGCCGGCGCCACTGGGGCGACTCGTACCATGCGACCCCCACGCCGTGCCCGGCACTGCCCAGCACGTCGGGCCGCCCATCAGCGTTCAGGTCGGCCGCCCGCGGATGGGTGGCGCCGGGTTCCATCGCGATGAGGTGGCGCTGCCACTGAACCGAAGGATCGGCCGGCTGCTCCCACCAGGTGAACGTCCCCTCCGCCGACGCACCCAGCAACAGGTCGCCGCGGCCATCTCCGTTCATATCGGCAAAGTCGAGGTAATGCGGCCGTCCGGTCGCGGATCCCTCAGCGGCGATGCGCCGGTCGCGCTTGAGCCCAATCGGACTCGGGAACCACGCCAGGCTACTTTCGAACCGCGGACCCGCGAAGCTGTCGGCGAGAAGGTCCTTCTTTCCGTCACGATCGACGTCGCCGGTCCACAGGCCGTGGACGCCATGCAATTCCTGATCGATGCGGTGCAGAGGCCACGGGGCGCCCACGCGTCCCGTATTCTCAAGCCAGGCGATCGTCCAGTCATCGCCCGTCGGAGTCTTCGTCGGCTTCCCAGCGGCCAGCGCCGATCGATGGAAAATCCATTCGGAAACCGAGCGGGAGATCACCAGGTCGAGGTCGCCGTCGCCATCACAGTCGAGCGTAACCCCGTGAATCGAGCGTCCGCCGGGAGTGTCTGCGATCTCGATCGCACGCCAGTCCGGCGCGCGGAGCAGCCAAACCTTCGAAAGACCGACCACCACCACGTCCAGTTGCCCGTCGCGATCCCCGTCCAAGGCATCAATCCCAAAGATATCCTGGGACAACTCGACCGCCTGCCGCTCGAACCGAGGCGCAGCGTGCGCCGCAACCGAGAGCGCGAGAGTCGCGAGGAGAAGACGATGATGCAGGTTCATGCAAATGTGACTTCAAGGAGCTTCATCTGCTTGGGCGAAACGGCACTCCGCCGATCGAACATGGCACGAGTGAACAGGAGGCCCGGACCGGATGCGATCCGCTGATTGCTTTCCAGTAAAGCCGCGACCGGCGCAGTGGGCGGTCCGGACCCCTCCACTCCGGATCGGCCACCGGGCGGAGGAGACCGAGTGTGTGCCCCGTCCGGCCTGCGGCGTAGCGAAACGCCCGCACCTCTCCTTGCTCGCAGTCACGGCGCGCACTCGTCCGAGCACCGAGCGGCGGCGTCCTCGGCACGGAAACGGGTTGCGGAGCCCCTCAGGCCCGCTCGCCGGTGATTGCTTTCGCCGCGTAGGGTTCGCGGCTGATCAGCAGGCTCGTCATGCCGTGATCGGCCAGCAGGTTGGCGCCGGTGACGCAGGAGGAATCATCCGAAA
>CAZEJZ010000412.1:0-3470 GCA_964512415.1 uncultured Opitutaceae bacterium | reverse complement strand
CCAGTGCCGGGAGTCGTTCGCTCATGCGGGCACGGACCGCCGCGAGATCCTCGGCGCGGCCCGGAAGCACCGCGGCACAGAACGCGAAAAGGCACAGGAAAAACCGAGGGAGGGTGAGCGTGGACATGGCTTGAAAGGATTTAGGGCTTTGCCGGCACGGCGATCTCGGCCGTTTTCTTGTCGAGGTCTCCGAAGAAGTCCGTCAGCGCACGGTCGACCTTCACGTTCACGTCGACCACCGCATGCACCTTGATCGGATCCATCGAGACGTGGAGGCAGCCGCCGAGCAGCAGCCCGAGGGGGACGATGGCCAACAGAGAGAGACGCTTCATCAGGGTGCTGGGGTTGGACAATAAG
Organism: uncultured Opitutaceae bacterium; assembly: GCA_964512415.1. GTDB lineage: Bacteria > Verrucomicrobiota > Verrucomicrobiia > Opitutales > Opitutaceae > UBA6669. The sequence goes on along the minus strand of CAZEJZ010000412.1, from coordinate 3,113 downwards.
ACCTGCGGACGGGCATTTTGTTTCCCGTTCCGCTGCCCGGGTCAAGGGCGGGCGGTGCCGGGGAGGCGCACCCGCTCGTCCAAGCCGAGCTTCAGGACCTGGTTGAGGGGACCAAAGAGGTTGATCTCGAAGCTCACTTCCCCCACCGCCCCGGGGGTCGCCGGCCGTGCCCTGACCTGCAGGCGCGCCGTGCGTCCGTCCGCGTCCGCCTCGGGCCGGGTGGTCACTTCGAGCGACTCGACGATCAGGGGCACCCGCCCGAGTTCGATCGCCTCGACCGCCGCATAAGCGGGGTTCGGCGGGGAAAACCACCGGGCAATGGGTCCAAACGAAGGGGACAGCAGCGTGAGGCGCTGCGGAAGCTGGCTGGTCAGGAACCCGGGCTGCGGGGCGAGGCGCATCTGCGACGGCTCGTGGCGCGAGAGGTCCAGCGCGCCGCGGCCGATCGTCAGGCTCCGCTCCCGGGACCACTCCACCGCCACCGCGCCGCTCACCGAGCCCGTTGCCGCGGTGACGGCGTTGGGCAGCAAGCGGATCACTTCCTCCAAGGCGATGCGCTCAAGCGAGACCGTGGCGGCCACTGGCGCGAGGCCCTCCGGCTCGATCCGGATGGGAAAGGGATCCACGCGGACGCGGCCGCCGAGCAGGTCGACCTCCGCCCCCTCAACCCGCACGTCCCGGAGGCCCCGGACGCGGAAGCGGATTTCCGCCTTCTGTGCGATCAGGTCACCGACTCGCGCCCGGGAAAAGCGGGCAAGTTGGAGCGGCGAGTCGCCGAGGTCGCGCAGGTTCGGCAGCGCAAGCGACAGCGTGATGCCATCCACGCGCAGGGGCGGGGTAATGCGTTCGAGGTCACCCCGAACCTGCAGGTCGGCCTGCCCGCTCAGGCCCCGGGCCGTCCACGCGCCCGCCGTCGTCCCGGTCAATTCGCCCGTGACGGTCACGCCTGCGGGCAGAGGCGAGAGTCGCACCGCATCAAGGAGCCACGGGATCCAACGCCCGAGTTCGAGGCGCAGGGTGCCGTCGCGCCACGCGACCTCGCCGGTGGACGCGTCGACGGCGACGTCCGCGGAGGCGCTGAGCCCGTCCGCTGTGATGCGAGCCTTTCCCACCACGCGGGCGGAAGGGGTCGCGCCCGCCGCTGTCTCGATCGACCAGCGCAGCGGCGGCAGGCCGCGCCACTGCAGGACCCCGGAAAGGGTGGTGGAGGATAAAACCGATCCCGTCGCCGGGGCAGCCGCCGCCCCGACGTCGGGCGCCAGCGCCGCCGGTCCGGCCTCGCGTGCGACCGCGGCGCAGAGCGGGAGCCCGACGAGAAGCGTCCAGAGGCGGAACATCTGGCGACAGGCTAGGACACGAGCGGCGCCAGGCGCAACGATTCGCGGTCCGCGCGTTCGCGCGGGCCGGCGGCCGAGTCTTTCGGTTTGTCGTCGGTCGGACCGTGGCTTTCGCTCACGGCATGCCTTCGCCCACCCCGCGACCCCATTGGTTCCGCTCCGTCTCGCTCCTTTTCGTCGCCGCCCTCATGGCTGCGCCGCTCGCGGCCGCGCCGCGCGGCTTCGATCCGGCCCGACTCACCCGGATGGACGGGCTCATCCAGCAGAGCATCGATCGCGAGGAGTTGGCCGGCGCGGTACTGTATGTCTCCCGCGACGGCGTGCCGGCGCGCCTGCAGGCCTTCGGCTGGCGGGACAAGGAGCGGGGCGTACGCATGTCCGAGGACTCGATCTTCCGCATCGCCTCGATGAGCAAGGCGGTCACGTCGGTCGCCGTCATGATCCTCTACGAGGAGGGGCGCTTCCTGCTGCATGACCCGGTGTCCAAGTACATCCCGGCCTTCGCGAACTCCGTCGTCGCCGAGCCCGCCCCCGTCGGCTCGCCCGCCGGGACGACCTATGTGACCGTACCGGCGCGGCGGCCGATCCAGATCCGCGATCTGCTCACCCACACCGCCGGGCTCACCTACGGCGACGGTCTCGCTCTCGAGCGCTACAAGGCAGCCGGTCTGCATGGCTGGTACCTTGCCGACAAGAACGAGACGATCGGCGAGTGTATCAACCGATTGGCTACGTTGCCGCTGCATGGGCACCCGGGGGAGTCGTGGCAGTACGGCTACGGCACCGACGTGCTCGGCTACTTGGTCGAGGTGGTTTCCGGCCAGACGCTCGATCGGTTCATCGAGGAGCGCATCTGCCGACCGCTGCGCATGACCGACACGTCGTTCTTCCTGCCGCTGGAAAAGGCCTCGCGCCTGGCTCCGGTCTACGGTCTCGAAAAGGGCAAGCTCACGCTGCGCGAGCCGACGGAGAAGAGCGATTATGTCCACGGGCCGAGGAAGTGTTTCTCGGGAGGTGCCGGACTGCTCTCCACGGCGCGCGACTACGGCCGCTTTCTCCAGATGCTGCTCAACGGCGGGCAGCTCGACGGCGTCCGCGTCCTTTCGCCGAAGACGGTCGAGCTGATGATCGCCAATCACACGGGTGACAAGTTCAACCGCGACACGAACGCCTTCGGCTTGGGCTTCTGGGTGAACCAGGATCTCGGCGCCTTCGGCGAGCTGAGTTCCGAGGGTGCCTTCGGCTGGGGCAGCGCCTACTACCCGCAGTACCTCGTGGATCCGAAGGAAGGCGTCGTGTCGTTCTTTCTGACGCAGCTGCTGCCGGCCGGCGGACTCGATCTCAATCGCAAGCTGAAGGTGTCCGTCTACCAGGCGATCGTCGACTGAGCGCCGCCTAGGCCGCGAATCGCCGCAGCTCGCGGCACCGCGCAGCGTCCGGTAGCCTCCGAACGGTGGTCGCGGTTCCGAACTTGGCGCACGCGATCGGATAAATCTATTTCGCAAGGCGTTGAGGGAGAGTTTTTAAAGAATCAGGCCCGAAAGGTCGGCACCGGACCGAGAGCGCGGGGTCCAATGGTTCAACCCCGCTATCCCGTGCATCGACGTATCCCTACGATCGCGTTCGTCTGCTCGGCAAGTCTCTCTTGCCTGTTCGGTCAGGAGTCCGCCCCCGCCTCGTCTCCCGAGTCCGCCGCCCCCGCAGGATCCGGAGCCCTCCCTCAGCCGCTGTCGCCGCCTCCGCCGGTGCCGGCGGAGTTCAGGGAGCCGGCGCTGT
>CAZEJZ010000411.1:0-3470 GCA_964512415.1 uncultured Opitutaceae bacterium | reverse complement strand
TCTGACCCGGCTTTCCCGGGCGTCTTTGCCCCGCCATGGGGCGGCTGGCGGCGGTGCCCAAGGCTGAGCCCCAAGCCGATCCCAAGACCAACCTCCTAGTGTCCGAGCCCCAACTCAAGTCCAACCCTAAGTCCGAGCCAAACCCAAACCGGAGTACCCGCTCCCACTCATGAACCCACGTCGTCTCCCCTTCGTCATTTTTCTCGCGCCACTCGCGTCAGCGGCGCTGTTGGCTCAGGCGGTCAAGAATCCCACCGGAGAGGAGGTCGTGAAGGCGGCCGAGTTCCGCGTCGATACGACCCGTGACCGCGGCTACGTGGCCACCAACTCCACGACCGGCACCCGCCTCAACCTCGAGATCAAGTCGATCCCTCTTCCCATCGAGGTCGTCACGCGCGAGTTCATTGACGACATCGGGGCCGTGGACGTCAAGGAGGCGCTCGAGTACTCCGCCGGCATCATCCAGGACCAGGTTGCGACGTCGAACAACTTTCTCTTCAGCCCGTCCGGCACCGGCGCGGCCGGGGCGGTCTCCCGGGACTCGACCGCCATCACGATTCGCGGACTGAACACACGCTCGTTCCTGCGCAGCGGATTCCGGCAGGACACCGTGACGGACGTGATCAACGTCGACCGCCTCGAGGTCGCGCGCGGACCGCAGTCCCTGCTCTACGGCGTCGCCTCGCTCGGCGGCATCGTCGCCCTGACGCCGAAGTATCCCCGCGCCACCCCGCAGACGGACCTGCGCTTCGGAATGGGCAGCAACGAGTTTCTCCGCGGCGAGCTCTATCACACCGGCCCGCTTTGGAAGTCGAGGACCGGAAATCGCTTCGTGAACTACGGTGCCGGTCTCGTCTATCAATCCCTGAGCAGTCGCTCGGATTTCGACGATCGGTCCCGACTGTTGTTCACCCCAGCGGTGGAGTTTCGGCCCTTCCGCGACACGACGGTCTTCGTCGACATCGAGTACGGCCGGTTCAAGGCCGAGGGCAACGGATTCCAGGATCTGACCGACTCCAGTGCGGGCAACGTACGCAATCCCATCACGCGCCAGCTGATTGGGGAAAACCTCAACGAGTGGAACGAGGCGCGGTTGGTGGCGAAGGATGTCTTTGGTCGAGACCGTCTGTACCGCTGGAGCGGTCCCGACACGTATTCGAAGGATGACTATTTCAACGGGACCTTTGAAATCACGCAGAAGCTGCTGCCGGGCCTCACCCTGGTGCTGGGCGGCAACTACTCCGACCGCCGCAACGATCGCCGCACGATCAGCGGCTCCGTGCTCCGGACCACGACGACCAGTCCCACGCTCGCTCCCACGAGCCCGGGCCGCTGGACCAACGTCGGTGCCGATCCCGTCAACGGCGCGCTCACCCAGTGGAAGACCATCGGCTACGGCTGGGGCTACGCGGAAAGCCACAAGTACATCCATCAGGCGCGCGTCGACCTCAACTACGATTTCACCCTGTTCGGCGCCCGGCAGAGCATTCTGCTCGGCCGCACGGATCAGCGGGTGAAGCAGAACGACCTCTCGACCACGCAGGTCACCAGCAACACCACCGGCAGCCCGACGCAGGGTTTCCTGTCCTTCGCCGCACCGGAGTACATCCGTTACGGCGGAGAGCAGTTCCGTCCGTTCCGTGATTCTTTCTTCGCCGAGTGGGACACCGGCCACTATGCCGTCTATCAGGGGCGGTGGTGGAAGGATCGCATCACGACGATCGGCGGCTGGCGCAATGAGCGCTACATGGTGCGCAGCTACTTCACCTCCTTCGTCAAGCAGGACACCACCCAGCCGGACACCAATCTGGGCAACTGGACCCTGCCCTCGTCGCCCGATCCGTCCAGTCTCGTGAACGCGGCGGGCCAGGCCCCCATCGTGAATGGATATCGGTTCGGCGCCGTGCCGCAGCGCGACGACACCTTTACGCTGGGCGTGAACGTCGCCGTGACGTCGGACATCAATCTCTACGTCGTCAGCGCGGGCGGCATCTTCCCGAACACCGGGCAGCGCGACGGCGCGGCCAATCCGTTCAAGCCGGAGCGCACGCAGAGCCGCGAGATCGGCGCGAAGGTTGACCTCCTGAAGGACTCCCGCGGCCGCTCCCGCATCTCCGCGACGGTGTCCTACTTCGAGCTCGATCGCGAGAACGCCATTTACAATTTCGCCTTCGCGCCGCAGCCCCGTTCGAACAACCAGTCGCTGTTGCGCACCGGATTCACCGGCAACACGGTCGCCCGCGGCACCGGCCCCAACGCCTACGCCGTGCACAATTCCGGCTTCACCTCCTTCCAGACGAACCAGCCGGTCACCTACCTCCTGCCGATCACCTACGTCGCCGCCGCCGACCTCAGCCACCCGCGTGTCACCGGAGCACCCCAGCAGAGCGGCTTTCTGCTCGTCGACTACGCGTCGCTTGGCACCGCGGCCAACGACCCGCTGCGCCGCGCGATGGAGGCCGCCGCCAACGATCCGGCCACCAACACTGCGCTGCAGGGAGGCTCGATCGGCACCGGCGCCACCGCGCTCAACGCCAACAACGGCTACGCGCTCAACCGGAACTCCGACGTCGCCTACGACGATCGTTCCAAGGGCGTGGATGCTCAGATCTACCTCAACTTCACCGATCAACTCAGCACGGTCCTCACCTACACGCACTTGGTCCAAGCCGTCACCGGCGGGTTTGAGCTCGTTGACCAGCCCTCCAGCACCGAGTACGACTCGTGGTGGCGCTACCTCCGCTACAACACGGATGATGCCCGCGGAATCTCCCTCGACGAGTCGCAGGCGTCGGTGACGAAGGTGGGCGCGATCGGACGCCGAACCAGCGATGTTCCTCGCAACGTCTGGGCGATGTGGAACAACTACAAGTTCACCACTGGCCGCTTGCGTGGCTTCGAGGCCAGCCTTGGTGTGACGCTGAACGGTCCGCGCCAGGGCGAGCAGGTGATCGACAACGGCCTGCGCGACCGGTCCAACGACGAGAACCGCCGCTACCGTCCGCAGATCCCGATGGAGTACAAGGTCAACGCCGCCGTGGCCTACCGCGGAAAGCTCTTCGGAAGGCTCTGGAATGTCCGGCTCAACATCACGAATCTCCTCGACGAGCAGAAGATGATCAGCACGAACACCAGCACTCTCTTCATCAATCCAGCCACGGGCGCTTTGGTGGCTTCCTCCACCGCCGGGGCCGAGCGGATCACGGTCGAGAACCGTTCGATTCGCTACTTTGATCCGCGCTCGTTCCGCCTCAGCATCAGCACGCGCCTATGACCATCGGCAGCGCGGCCGGCGTGGTCTGCGTCGGGCTGCTCTTCCTCGGCGCGAATGTCGTCGGCGCGCGCGCCGGGGTCGCCGCGCCGGGCACGGCGCGGCTCGTGGAACTTGGGAATGGCGAGGTGCTGCGCTTCGTCTGGGTCCCGCCGGGATCGTTCTGGCGGGGCAGCGACCGTGGCGAGGCCGGTCGCGG
>CAZEJZ010000410.1:0-3470 GCA_964512415.1 uncultured Opitutaceae bacterium | reverse complement strand
ATCCATTTGGCGTTTGCGTGAGATTCATCGGTTTTCCTTGTGGGGGCCGGCTCGTCGTCGTGCTCGACCTCCAAACCCTCGAGCGCCTGACGTCGTTCCTCCACCACCTGCTCCAGCGTTTCCCCGGGCACCAACCGTCGGTCGCAGAGGATTTCGCACCGGTCGGGAATGATGTTCTGGGCGGAGCCACCGCGAATGACGTTGATGCTCGCCGCGGCGCGGCCCGTCAGCGGAAACTCGCGGTTGGCGCGGGGGATCATCTTCTCCTCCAGCGCGGCGATCACGCCCATCATCGCGCGAATCGCCGAGCGGCCCTTTGTTGGATCCGCCGAATGCGCCGCCACGCCGCGCGTCACGCTGCGCCAGCGGAACGCCCCGTTGTGCGCCACCACGGGTCTCAGCCGGGTCGGCTCACCGACAATCACGCCGCGCAGGGGGGCATAACGGGAGAGATCATCGCGGGCAAACGCCTGAGCACCGGTCATGCCAGCCTCTTCGTCCACCACAAAGGCAATCGCCGCGTTTCGGGTGCGCCCCGGGGTCGCCGCCCAAGCCTGCAAGGCCCACAGCATCGCCGCGCCTGACCCTTTGGTATCACACGCTCCCCGCCCAAAAAGGCGCCCGTCCGACTCCGTCAGCGTCAACGGCGGCACCACCATTCCGGCATGACTTACGGTGTCGAGGTGACTCTCAAAAATCAGCCACTCCGCCCCGGTGATCTCCGGAGCGGACACGACCAGATTGAACGCCCCGTCTGCGTCGACGGGACTCCGCCGTGTCTGAAGACCCCACGCGTGCGCGAGCGCCTCAAGATGAGCCGCCAGAGCGCCTTCTCCCCCCGCCGGACCGCCGTAGCGCGGATTGACGGTCTCGATCGCGACCATCTGCGCGAGCAATTCCTCGCAGCTACGGGGGAGGGTGGGCGAAGGCATCGGGAAAATCAGCTTAGCTCAGCCAGCGGTCACGGTGGGCCAGAATGAAGGCATCGTCGATCAATTCCGGGTAGTCACGCGAGACGCGGGTCAGTTCCTCCGCTTGACCGGGCGACAGGCTTTCCGCGGGATTCAGACACAGGATCGTCTCGACCAAGCCTTGGCGCCGAAGAACCTCCAGAATGCCCGGAATGCACCCGTGGAAGCGGTTGGCGGCGTCAAACAGGGCCGCGTTCATGTCGGAGACGGCCACCGCCCGGTCCAGCCATTGCGCCGCCAGCGTCGAACCGCGATTCACCGCTTGGATTTCCGCCAGCAGGCGGACCGCCGCGTGGGTCCACACCCCCCAGTGTCCCAAGAGCCCGCCGACGATGCGGCAGGTCCGCGGACCGTCGGGCGTGGCGAAGGTGAAGGGGCTCAGCAGGTCCGCCACGATGGTATCGTCGTTCCCGGTGTAGAGCGCCACGTCGGTGCGCCCGGAAAGCGCCAAGGCGCGTACCACGTCGATGGTCTGGTAGCGATTGAAGGGGGCGATCTTGATCGCGACGACCTCGGGAATGTCGACGAAGCGCCGCCAGAAGGCGTGACTCAGCACCCGTCCGCCCACGGCCGGCTGGAGGTAGAAGCCAACGACCGGAATGGTCCGCGCCACGGTGGCGACGTGCTCCAGGATCTTCGCCTCCGGCTCTTCGCGAAACGCCGCCATGCTGACCAGACCGGCATGGTAGCCCAAGCTCCGCGCCAGTTCGGCCTCGGCGACTGCCTGGGAGGTCTTGCCGCAGATCCCGGCGATCATCGCGACCTCGCGGCCCCCCGCAGCCTGATGCTCTCGCTGGGTGTGCGCCGCGAGTTCGAGGACCGGACGGTAGAGGCCGTGAGCCGGATCGCGAATTTCGAACTGGGTCGAGTGGACGCCTACGGCCAATCCGCCCGCACCGGAGTCGAGATAGTAGCGGGTCAGGGCGCGTTGATGACGCTCGGAGAAGCGCCGACGACCATCCAGGGCGAGAGGGTGCGCCGGAATGACGTGCCCGGCGAGGAGATGAGAGCGAAGGTCCATGATCAGAATTTTCCGCTGCGGGCTTCGAAGTGCGTGGGTTTGCCCAGCAAGCGTCCGCCGGCCGACAGGTGTTCCACGATAAGGTCCATCATCTGGTCAACGCTGACGGTCGGCGGACCGAAGAGCGCGATCGAGCGACGCGCGTCAGCGAGCCAGGCCGTGGGTGCCTCCTGGCCGACGACGCGGGCCTCGCGGCCGAAGCGTCGGCCGAAGTCGTGGGCGACCTCGCGGATCGAAAGCTTCTCCGGCCCCGTGATATTCAAGCGGCTCGCCGGACTTGCGGTGTGGCCCAGGCACTGGATCGCACGCGCGCAGGCATCGCCTTGCCAGATGCAGTTGAACCAGCCCATCGTCGCATCCACCGGCTCGCCCGCGACGACGCGCTGCGCGATGTCGACCAGGACGCCGTAACGGAGCTCTACGGCGTAGTTGAGCCGGTACATCAGCTGCGGCGTCTGATGAACTTTGGAGTAGTAGCTGAACACGCGCTCGCGCCCCACGCAGGTGCTCGCGTACTCGCCCAGGAACGCCACGTCCTCGTCCTCGTTCGAGCCGCGCCCGTCCACGGCGGCGAAGGGATAGACGCAGCCCGTCGAAAACACCACGATGCGCGAGTTGCGGTAATGCTGCGCCACCAGCGACGGAACCACGGTGTTCTGGATCCAGGTGGCTTCCGGAGCAGAGGAGGTGCCGAACTTCTGGCCCGCGAGGTACAGGACGTTCGGTACCAGCGGCAACCTCGCCACCTGGGCCGCATCCGCAAGGTCGCAGGACAGCGTCTGCACGCCGAAGGACTCCAGTTCCTGACGCGCCTCGGGCCGGCTGAAGCGCGACACGCCGAGCACGCGCGCCTCCTTGCGGCCCGCCTCATCCAGGGCCCGGCGCAACATCACGGCCGTCGTGGTGCCCATCTTGCCGCCGACCCCGAGTACGACGAAGTCGCCGGGAAGGTGTTTGACCGCTTCCGTGGCCCCTGGCGTGGGGCGGGAGAGCAGTGCCTCGATTTCGTGGTCCGTCTTGGGCATGCGGGTCATGTTCAAGCTCAACGGGTGCCCTCGTCAACCGGAGCTTGTCAGGGATTTCGAGCCGCGCAGACTATAGGCTCTTGTGTCGCCACGCGGTGAATTTTCATGACTGTCCTCGACGCCCACACTCACCCGCATTTCCGCGAACATCAGGCGGGTCGCACGGCGGCCGACGCGTTCCTGCGCGAGGCGCGGCGACACGGCATCGAACATGTCGTGGCGCTGGGTGACGTGCTGGCGTTTGGGCGGAGTCCCAATGCCGACCAACTGCGCTCCATCAATGACGATACCCTCTGGCTGGTGAAGCGTCACCCGCAGCAGGTCACGGGATTCTGCTATCTGAATCCGACGTTGGGCGAGCGCGCCGTCTGGCAGGAGGTCGAGCGCTGCGCGGCGGTGCCCGGAGTCCGCGGTCTGAAGCTGGAGGTGGCCAACAACGCGCGGGACGCCTGC
>CAZEJZ010000409.1:0-3480 GCA_964512415.1 uncultured Opitutaceae bacterium | reverse complement strand
GCGGACGAGCAGTCCAACGAGAACGGTCGGGCGAGCCGGCGGGGTGACATGGCGGTCGGAGGGGGAACGACGGCGGCGACGCTAGATGCCGCCGGGCCCTCCGCAAACGCAAAGCACCGACCCACGCGCCGCGGGCGCGGTGGGATCTCGACTCAGGCCGCGAAGCCGAATCGATCCTTCACGGCCGCCGCGTCGATGTGCAGCACCTCGCGCACGAGGGCGGAAGTGATGCGTTCGGCGGCGACCTTGATCAAGCGGTCGGACTGGTGGGGCGTCAGCGCGGTGCCCTCATGCCGGATTTCCAAGATGCGGGTGCGCGACGTCAGCAGGTGCATGAGGAAGTCCTCCAGTTCCGGCGGGTCGTCGGTGCGCGGGCTACCCGCGCGCCTGGACGCGACCGAGGCCGCCGTCCACTCCGATGACCTGTCCGGTGACCCAGGACTGCTCGCGGTCGAGCAGCCAGCAGATCGCCGAGGCCACCTCCTCCGCGGACCCGATGCGCCCGAGCGGGTGCACCGCGGCGGAGGCCTTGGCGACCGCCTCGTTCTGGGTGATCCCGCGGGTCAGGTCGGTGCGGGTGAGTCCCGGGGCGACGCAGTTGATCCGGACGCCGTTGCGCGCGTAGCTCGCGGCGGCGGCGAGGGCGAGACCCTCGACCCCGGCCTTGGCGGCGGCGATGGCTTCGTGGTTCAGCAGCCCGCGCTGGGCGGCGACCGAGGAACAGAGCACGATCGCGCCGCCCCCTTCCTGGCGCATCATCACCCGGGCGGCGGCGCGCAACACGTGGAACGCGGTGGAGAGATTCTGCGCGAGCGTGTCCGAAAACTCCGCGTCGGAAATCAGGTGGGCTGGTTTGAGCAGAATCGACCCGGCGCAGTTCACGGCGCCATCGATCCGGCCATGGCGCGCCTGCACCTCCTGAAATAGCGCGTCGACCGCCGCGGAGTCGCGGGCGTCGAGTGGGTGCGACTCGGCACCAATCTCTGCGGCGAGGGCCTGCAGTGGCGCCTCACGGCGCCCGGCGAGGACGACGCGCGCGCCGGCGCGGGCGAGGCGCCGGGCGGCGGCCGAGCCGATGCCACCGGCGCCGCCGATCAGGATCTGGACTGGAGAGACTTCGGATTGCATGGGAGGGAGATCAGGTTGGGGAGCGGACGGGGCCGACTGGCCAACGGCGGCGGACGGGTGGAAGCGGAGGAGAAGCGAGCGTGGCCGGGAAAACGGTGAATGGGGCGAGGAATCGAGATCGGGCGAGGGACGGTGAACGTCGGATGAAGCGCGGTTGACCCTAGTGCAAGTTCCGGAAAATGCGAACCGACGGGCGTTTCCGTGAGGGAGCCGCGCTTGCGCGGACGCGAGATCGGGCTAGGCTGCTCCATGTTACTGTTTCTGCGTTTCGCCGCACTGGGTGTCCTCCTCCTCCAACCCCTCCGTCTCATGGCCGCACAAGAGGCATTTCCTCCGACTCAACCCGGTGTTTCTGAAGTCAAGGTCCTGCCCGCCGGCGTTCTCCTCAAGAGTCAGGGCAAGGGAAACTATTTTTCCGAATCGAACCGGCTCTTCGGTCCGTTGTTCCGCTACATTCAGTCGCGGGACATCGCGATGACGACGCCGGTGGAGGCGACGATTGATCAGGCGGCGATGTACTTCTGGGTCGCGCCGAGCGAGGAGGGCAAGGTGACTGGCAACGCGGCGGCGGTCGAAGTCGTGCGGTTGCCGGAGCGGCGGGTGGCGAGCCGCGGCGCCCGGGGTGGGTATTCACAGGACAACTTCGTGCGCACGCGCGACGAGTTGCTTGCGTGGATCGCGACGCAGCCGACGTTGGAAATCACGGGTGAACCCTACGCGGTCTACTGGCACGGTCCGTTCACGCCGTGGTTCACGAAGCGCTCGGAGGTTCACGTCCCGGTGGCTCTCAAGGCGAAGGGTTGAAACGCAGCGCCAGCGGGAGGGGTGCCCGGCGCTCAGGGCGGTGCAGTCGCGGCGTTGTTCCCGCGCTGAAAGGGAAGAGCTGTGCGGCGCGGGAGAAGGAGGTGCGAAACCCGTCTCGCGCGCGGGGGCCCTCGTTACGAGGAGACACCGTCGACCAACCGCGCGACGGCGGTCAGGTACTTTTCCTGCGTGCGCTGGATGACGTCAGCGGGCAGTCGTGGGCCGGGCGGGGTTTGATCCCACTTTAGGGCGAGCAGGTGATCGCGGACGAACTGCTTGTCGTAGCTCGGCGGTGAACTGCCCGGAGCGTAGCTCTCGGCCGGCCAGTAACGGGACGAGTCGGGCGTAAGAGCCTCATCGATGAGGAACACCTTGCCGGACGCGTCGGTGCCGAATTCAAATTTCGTGTCGGCGAGGATCATCCCCGCGCGGGCGGCCAGATCGTGGCCGCGCTGGTAGAGGGCGAGGCTGAGACGCTGGAGCGTGTGGAAACGCTCGGCGCCGAGGAGTGCCACGCCCTCGGCATCGGTCATCGGGGCGTCGTGCTGGCCCTTGGGCGCCTTCGTGGTCGGCGTGAAGAGCGGCATCGGCAGACGGTCGGCCTGGCGGAGACCGGGCGGCAGCGCGTGCCCGCAGACCTGGCTGGATTTCTGGTAGGAGGACCAGCCGCTGCCGGCGAGGTAGCCGCGCACGACGCACTCGATCGGAAGCGGCTTCAACTTGCGGACGATCATGCTGCGCAGCTGCAGGTCGCGATCGGTGAGCCCGCGGCGCTGGAATTCGCCGGCTTGATCGGGAAAGAGATGGTTGTCGATCAGGTCGCGCGTTTGTTCGAACCACCACAGACTCAGCTGCGTGAGCAGGATGCCCTTGCCGGGAATGCCGTCGGGCAGGATGACATCGAAAGCCGACAGACGGTCGGAGGCGACGAGCAGCAGCGCATCGCCGAGGTCGAAGATTTCGCGCACCTTGCCCGAGGCGAGGTGGGGGAAGGGCACGTGGGGAAACGTGGTGACCGCGTGGGCCGGGAGGGAGCGCGCGATGGCGGAGGAACTCAAGGACACGCGGAAGAGTCCATGCCGCGCGGCGCGGGATTCCAACGCCAATTTACGAACCTGGCGGCGGCGGATGGGAGAGGGGCGATCGGGTCGGAGGACCGGCGCGGAGTCGGTTCGTGCCGGGCACGCGGGGAGGGGAGAAGCGGTCTCGCCTCGCCGTGACGCGCGCCCGCGGGCGGCGGAAGGGTGGGGTGTGATCCTGAGGAAGCGCCGGTGGGGGTCACCGGCGGAAAAAGAGCCTTGCACGACGGGGGCCGGGGCCTACCGTTTGCCCCCTGTTCTTTTGCGTCCCCATCGTCTAGCCCGGTTAGGACACTACCCTTTCACGGTAAGAACCGGGGTTCGAATCCCCGTGGGGACGCCATCTTTCTGACCCGCCGCTCGTAGCCTACGACGGCGGGTCATTTTGTTGACGGGGATCAAGGGCACGGGGATTTGAACCCCTGGGTTCGACGGAGGGAGCGGAGCGACCGGAGAAGGGACCGCGACG
>CAZEJZ010000408.1:0-3492 GCA_964512415.1 uncultured Opitutaceae bacterium | reverse complement strand
CTGGATTGCCCTCGACCCGCAAAAACAGGGCTGGCATGACAAGATCGCCGGAACGGTGGTCGTCCAGGCGCCCCGCGGCGTGTCGCTTGTCTGAGCGGTGCGACCGGCCGGACCGTGGTGCACTTCGACGTTGGCAACCGAGGGCCGGGTTGCCAGCGTCCGAAGAATGGATCCTGCCAAGCCTCTTGTCGGTGTCATCATGGGCAGCACGTCGGACTGGTCGACGCTGGAGCATGCGGCGGCGAAGCTTCAGGAGCTGGGCATTCCGCATGAGCGTCGGGTGGTGAGCGCGCACCGCACGCCGGAGCTGATGTTCGAGTATGCGCGCACGGCGGAGGCTCGGGGGCTGCGTGTGATCATTGCCGGAGCCGGTGGGGCTGCCCACCTTCCGGGCATGACGGCCTCCCTCACGACCCTTCCCGTGCTGGGGGTGCCGGTGGAGAGTGCGACGCTCAAGGGAGTGGATTCGCTTTACTCGATCGTGCAGATGCCGGGTGGGGTGCCGGTGGCGACCTTTGCGATCGGCAAGCCTGGGGCGATCAATGCGGCGCTGTTCGCCGCTTCGATCCTGGCCGGCACGGATTCCGCCCTCGCGGACCGCCTGCGCGCCTTCCGGAAGGACCAGACCGGGAAGGTGCTCTCGGCGGAGCTGCCCTAGAGCGGTGCCCCGCGCGCCCGCCCGGCGCGGCAAGGGGCCTCGTCGTTCGTCTGGCTGCCGGAATGGTCATGACCCGTTTTGCACTCGTCACCCCCTCCTTCAATCAAGGTGAGTACCTTCGTGCCTGCGTCGACAGCGTGCTCGCGCAAGGAGGAGTCGAAGCGGATTACGCGGTGGCGGACGGTGGGTCGACTGACGAGTCGATTGCGGTGTTGCGGAGCTACGGTGAGCGGGTCCGCTGGACCAGCGGCCCGGATGGGGGACAGGTGCGGGCAATCAACGCGGGCCTGCAGACTCTTTCGGGCGACCTCTGCGGCTACCTGAACAGCGACGATGTGCTCGTGCCGGGCGCGCTGGCTGCCGTGGCGGACGCGTTCGCGCGTCATCCGGACGTGGATGTGATCTACGGCAATGCGTGGTTCATCGATGCGGCGGGGCGGCGGACGCGCCCGTATCCGACGCTCCCGTGGTCGATCCCGCACCTCATCGACCACTGTTTCCTGTGTCAGCCGGCGACCTTCTGGAGGCGCCGGGTGCATGAGCGGTGGGGCTGGTTTGACGCGGAGTTCGATACGACCTTCGACTACGAATTCTGGCTGCGGCTGGCGATGGGCGGCGCGCGCTTCCTGCACCTTGAGACGCCGTTGGCCGAGTCGCGGGAGCATCCGGAGACCAAGTCGATGCGCGCCCGGGCGAAGGTGTTTGCGGAAATCCGGCGTCTGCAGTGGCGCCACCTCGGCTACTGCGGACGGAACTGGTGGGAGCAGCAACTGCGTTTCTGGCGCGACGAGTCCGGCAGGGGGTGGGGTCGGCTGGTGCCGGGTCGGAAGGACGAGCGGGTGTATGGGCTCGCGTGGCTTCCCTACGTGTTGTGGCGCCGCCGGCTCGGCGGGCACCTCTTCTATCGCGAAGGCGACTGGCGCGCCTGAAGCGGCGGATGGATTGCGCATCGACGTGGAGGGTCGGACCGCGCCAGCATAGGGGGGATGTCCCTCTTGCCGGTCCTGCTTCCCCTCCTGCTCGTGATCGCGCTGGGCGCGTTCCTGGAGTGGCGCCGCTTCTTCGCGCCGGGCTTCATCGCGGGGGCCAATCGCCTTACCTATTGGGTCGCCCTGCCGGTGGTCGTGCTGCACAGCCTGGCGACGGCGGAGCATGCGGAGACCGACGTGCAGGGCCTGCTGATCGTGCTGATCGGAGCCACGTTTGCGGGGGTGGCACTGGCGTGGCTGGTGGCGCGGGCAATCGGGGTGGAGGGAGCCTCGGTGGGCACGTGGGTGCAGGCGGCGTTCCGTGGTAACCTCACGTTTGTCGGTCTGCCGCTGTTGCTGATGCTGCCGGATGTTCCGCGTACGGCGGCGATCCTTGCGTTGGGGCCACTGTTGGTGGCCTTCAACGGACTCTCGGTGGTGCTGCTGCTGGCGAGTCGCGAGCGATCCGATCAACCGGCGTGGCGTCTCGCCCTGCGCGAACTGGCGCGAAACCCGATCATCCTCGCGAGCATCCTCGGCGTCTCGCTGTACCTGCTGAATGTGCCCATCTGGGTGCCGCTGGAGCGGACGTTGGCTCAAGTCGGACGGATGGCGGTGCCTCTGGCGCTGCTGTCGATCGGTTCGGCGCTGGTGGCGACCCCTTTGCGCGGGAATGTGCGCCTGGCCGTGCTGGCGGCGTGCTTCAAGTCGGTGATTTCCCCGTTGATCGGTCTCGGGCTGGCGCGGTTGCTCCTCCTTGATCCGGGTGCGACCCGGGTGGTGCTCCTCCTTCTGGCG
Source organism: uncultured Opitutaceae bacterium (assembly GCA_964512415.1). Classification (GTDB taxonomy): domain Bacteria; phylum Verrucomicrobiota; class Verrucomicrobiia; order Opitutales; family Opitutaceae; genus UBA6669. Next base: position 1,068 of record CAZEJZ010000408.1, on the reverse strand, counting down.
TGCCCGACGGCGGGTATCTCCTACACCATGGTGCGGGAACTGGGTGGGGATCAGGCCATCGCGGCGGCTTCGATCGTGATCAGCACCGGACTGTCTGCGGTGTCGCTCGCGGTGATCCTAACCTGGGCCTAGCGCGGGGCGCGGTCCATTTCCGATCGATCTTCATCCCCGTGCGCGGTGACTTCGGGCCGGATCCCGCGGAGGCGCGCCGCCTACGTCCAGGCGTAGTTGAAGCTGATGCTGATGCGCTCGTCGTCCGTGCGGTTTTGGACGACCTCGTGGCGGAGCCAGCTTTCAAAAAGGAGCACGTGTCCCGCGCGAGCCGGGCAGGTGACGTGAGTGCGGTTGGACGGCCGTGCCGTCGGGAGTTTCGGCGGCGCCGCCATCAGGGCGGAGAGGCGGGGATCCTCGAACTTGAGTCCCGGGCAACCTTCCGGAGTGGCGACGTAGTAGGTCCCGCTGATGAACGACAGCGGATGCAGGTGCATCGAGTGCGCCGCGGTCGGCGGCATGATGTTCACCCAGCAGTCGGTCATCGCGATGGAGCGGCCGCGGAGATCCATGTCCAGCGATTTGGCGTAGGCCCGCACGTGGCGCGTCAGGCGCCGTTCGAGGAGCGCGAACGTGCTCGAGAACCCGTGCAGGCGGTTCATGGAGGCATAGCTCGTGTAGCCGCCCGGGTAGTTCTGGGCGGACCAGCGCCGTCCCGCGGCATCGAAGTCGCGCAGTTGCAGGCACTCCTCGTGAAGGGCGGCGTTGAAGCGTCCAGTCCGCGAGGGCAGGAGCGGTTCGTCGTAGATGTACGTGGTGAAGCAGGCGTGGACAGGCATGACGGTCACGGGGGCCGCAGGGCGGCCGGGCGGAAGCGTGGGGAACGGCGGCGGGGTGGGCGGACGGAGATCGGCTCAGCGAACCCCGCCCATCAGGCGGCGCACCCAGGGGACGAGCGCGAGGAGAGCCAGCGTGGCGGCGCCGACCCACAGCGCCTGATGGAGGAAGAAGCGCGCGAGGTCGTCCGGATTTTCCGATGAGAAGCCGCTGGCGAGCACGCCGGCGAGCTTGTTGCCC
>CAZEJZ010000407.1:0-3497 GCA_964512415.1 uncultured Opitutaceae bacterium | reverse complement strand
CCTCGTCGACAGCATGCCGATGGTGCTGAAGGCATACGCGCACGCGCTGGAGCCCTTCGTGCCTCCGCTGACTCCGCACGACTTGTTTCTTCGCCTTGGCGCCCCCCCGGAGCGGACCTTCGCAGAAATGCTGCGCGGCCCGACCGAGGTGGCCTCGGCGATGGCGCGGCTGAGCGAGTATTCGTTGCGGAACTGGCACCTCATTCAGGCCTTCCAAGGCATGCACGACCTGTTGCGCGACCTTCGCAGCGCGGAACGCCGCACCGGCATTTGGACGGGCCGGGACCGGCGCTCCACGGAGGCGATCCTACGCGAGCAGCGCCTCGAGGCATGGGTGGAGGAACTCCTTTGCGGCGACGACCTGCCCTCGCACAAACCCGACCCGGCGGGTCTGAGCGCGGTCGTGGAGCGGGTGGGCGCGCGTCCGGAGCAGGTGGTGTTTGCCGGTGATGCTGACGTTGATGTGCTGGCCGGACATGCACTTGGTGTCAGGACGGTACTGATCCGCCACGGTCGCCCCGTCGCGTCCGACGTGGTTCGCCGGGCTTGGCGCGTCGTCGAGACGCCCCGGGAGGCCTACGCTCTCGTCCGCGAAGCGGCCGGGGGAGGGGCGAACGGAGCGCCAGCGGAGTCCCTCAAGACCGGGAAAGCCGGGCGGCCGGGACTGATTACCCCCTCCTCGGACCCCACCCCGCTCGATGCCGGAAGACCTTGATGCGTCTGAATTACGATATCTGACGATTTCCGTTGCACATACTCCCTCCGCAGTTCTACGTATTTTTTACACCTTCGCGATTCAACCCATGTCCTCCCAAAAAACGGCTGCCTCCAATCCTGTCACCTTCGAACTGCCCCTCGCGCTGATCGAAAAGATCGAGAGCGCCCGCGCCCGGCGCGGTCTCGGATCCTCAAGCGAGGTGATCCGCATTGCCTTGGAGCACTTCAACTACGGATCTTTTCAGGTGAAGCGAGAGGATCGGCGCCAGATTTCCGTGCGCCTCCCTGACGCGCTGAAAAAGAACCTGCAGCGTCAGGCGCGTCTGAAGCGCACGAGTGCGGGTGAACTCCTGCGGGCCGCCATTGATCATCTGCCGGCTGGCGGGGCGAAGAAGAAGCGCTGAGCACTTCGGTGCGAACCGGCTCAACGGTTCTGCTTGAACGACGAGGCCGCGCGGTGAAGCGCGGCCTTGCCTTTGCCGGGGGCGGCTGGTTGCGTCACGGTAATGTCCATGAGCAGCTCTCCCGCCCCCCTGTCCACCTGGGCTCGTAACATCTCCCCTTCGCCGACCTTGGCGGTCGACGCGAAGGCCAAGGCGCTGCAGGCCGCCGGCGAGGACGTCTGCGGATTCGCCGCCGGCGAGCCGGATTTCGACACGCCGCAGCACATCAAGGATGCCTGCGCGGCGGCCTTGGCTTCGGGGAAGACCAAGTATGCTCCGACGCCCGGCATCGAGCCGCTGCGTGCGGCGATCGCGGCGCGTTACCTGGCGGAGTACGGCTGGAAGGTGGCGGCGTCCCAGGTCATCGTCTCTCCGGGCGGCAAGTTTTCCTGTTATCTCGGAGTGCTGGCGACCTGCTCGCCGGGTGACGAAGTGATCGTGCCGGCGCCGTTCTGGGTGAGCTACCCGGAGATGGTGAAGCTGGCTGGGGCGACGCCCCGGATCGTCCTCGCGGACGACCGCGCGGGCTTCAAGCTGACGCCGGCGGCGCTGGAGGCGGCGATCACGCCGCGCACCCGGCTGGTCATCTTGAACTCCCCGTCGAACCCGACGGGAGCCGTCTATCGTCGGGAGGAACTGGCGGCGCTGGTCGAGGTCGCGGTGCGGCACAACCTCTACATCCTTTCCGATGAAATGTATGAGCACCTTGTTTACGACGGTGCGCGCCCAACCTGCGTCGCGACGCTGAGTCCGGAGGCAGAGGCCCGCACCATCGTGGTCGCTGGGTTCTCGAAGACCTATGCGATGACCGGCTGGCGGCTGGGCACCACGGTGGCGCCGGCGCCGATCGCCAAGGCGATTTCGGAGCTGCAGAGTCAGATGACCTCCAACGTCACGACCTTTGCGCAGTACGGCGCGCTCGCCGCACTTCAGGAGAAGGAGAAGACTGCGGCGGCGCTCTCGGTGATGCTGACCGCCTTCGACCGCCGTCGCCGGAGTCTCCATGCCGCGCTCAATGCGATCCCGGGCATCACGTGTCTGCTCGCGGAAGGTGCGTTCTACCTTTTTCCGAACATCTCGAGCTTCGGGCTTTCCGATCAGGAGTTCTGCGCACGCCTGCTTGACCAGGAGAAGGTGGCGGCGGTTCCCGGCAGCGCGTTCGGGGCCCCGGGGTATCTTCGCCTGAGCTACGCCACGAGCGATGCGATCATCGCCAAGGGCGTGGAGCGCCTGGCGCGGTTCTGCCGCGGACTCTGAGCCTCGCCGCCGGGCGGTCCGCATGTCTTCCGCCGGCTCCCTTCGCGTCTGGCTCTCGGCGACGCGGCCGCGGACTCTGCCGGCTGCCGTGGCGCCGGTGCTCGTGGGCACCGCCTTGGCTTGGCATGACGGGCGCTGGATTCCGTTGGCTGCGCTGTGCTGCCTCGCGTTCGCGTTGCTGGTGCAGATCGCGACGAATTTCGCGAACGACTATTACGACTTCGTGAAGGGCGCGGATACCGCGGAGCGCGTCGGTCCGAGGCGCGCGGTGGCCAGCGGGCTGATCTCCCCTGCACGGATGCGGCGGGCCATGCTCCTCACCTTCGTCGCCGCATTCGGGGTGGGACTGGGGCTGCTGCCCTTCGGTGGTTGGCCGCTGCTCGTGATCGGGGTCGCCAGCATTCTCAGCGGTGTGGCGTATACGGGCGGACCGTATCCGCTTGGCTACAACGGGCTCGGAGATCTCTTCGTGTTTCTTTTCTTCGGCCTCGTTGCGGTCGGGGCAACGTACTTCGTCCAGGCCGGCGTGCCGGGTGCTCCGGTGTGGCTGGCGGGCTCCGCGATCGGCCTTCTGGCGGCGAATATCCTGGTCACGAACAATCTCCGGGATGCGGATACCGATGTGCGGGCCGGCAAGCGCACGACGGTGGTGCGATTCGGGCGGGGCTTCGGACGGGCCCAGTTTGCGCTTTCGCACGCGTTCGCCCTGCTCGTCCCGGTGATCCTCTTCGGTTTGGGCGCGTCGCCGTGGATCCTGCTCCCGTGCGCGCTCGCGCCGGTGGCGTGGGTCCAGACGCGGCGGATCTATCGTGAAACGGCCCCGGCCCAATTGATCACGCTCCTGGGGCAGGCGGGCCGCTACGTGGCGTGGTATGCGCTGCTGCTGGCCGTGGGGCTGCTGCTGGATCGCTGAGCGCGACGAAAAAAAGCACCGCGGGTGCGCGGTGCGGGGAACGGAACGCCGGGATGCACCCGGCGCGCGGCCTGACTCAGATCTTGGCGAGCAGTCGCTCCTTGAGTGCGGGCTTTTGAATCATGCCGACCAGCGTGTCGACCAAGGTGCCGCCCTTGAAGAGCAGC
>CAZEJZ010000406.1:0-3499 GCA_964512415.1 uncultured Opitutaceae bacterium | reverse complement strand
GGACTTCGCCGAGGCCAGTCCGTTCCCCACCCCCGACGACATCCAGAAGGACGTCTATTGGGAAACCGACAACCCGAGCCAACGCACGTCGGGGGGACGCCTGTTCTTCACGTAACTGATGCGTCCGCTCGCGCCGCCCGCTCCAACCTTCGTCCCCTTTCCGCCGTGCCTCTGATCACCTACCGCGAAGCCATCCGTCACGCGCTCTCCGAGGAGCTCGATCGCGACCCGAACGTCGTCATCATGGGCGAGGAGGTCGCCCAGTTCAACGGAGCCTACAAGGTCACCGAGGGTCTCCTTGCCAAGTACGGCCCAAAGCGGATCGTCGACACGCCGATCAGCGAGGCCGGCTTCATCGGCGCCGGCATCGGCGCCTCCATGCTCGGCATCCGCCCGGTCATGGAACTCATGTTCTGGTCGTTCTACTCGGTCGCGTTCGACCAGATCCTGAACAACGCCGCCAACGTCCGCTACATGTCCGGCGGCCAGATCAACTGCCCGATCGTCATCCGCGGCCCCGCCAACGGCGGCACCAATGTCGGCGCCACCCACTCGCACACGCCCGAAAATGTCCTCGCCAACCACCCCGGGGTGAAGGTCGTCGTCCCGGCCACCGCCTACGACGCGAAGGGGTTGCTTAAGTCCGCGATCCGCGACAACGACCCGGTCTTCTTTCTCGAGAACACCATCCTCTACGGCGAGAAGGGCGAGGTTCCCGAGGGCGAGTACACCATCCCGCTCGGCGTCGCCGACATCAAGCGCCCGGGCACCGATCTCAGCATCATCACCTACGGGCGCTCCGTCCTTCACTCCCTCGCCGCGGCGGAACGCCTGGCTGCGGAGCACAAGATCTCCGTCGAGGTCGTCGACCTGCGGTCCATCCGCCCGCTCGACGTCGATACCGTCCTCGCTTCCGTCGCCCGCACGCACCGCGTGCTCATCGTCGAGGAACAGAAGCCCTTCGCGAGCGTCGGCGCCCAGCTCGCCTTCACGATCCAGCGCGAGGCCTTCGATGAGCTCGATGCACCGATTCACCGGGTCACCACCATCGACGCTCCCGCGATCTACAGCCCACCCGTCGAAATCGAGCAACTCCCGAACCCCAACCGGATCTTCGCGGAAGCCCTCAAGGTGCTCGCCTAATCGCTCTCCCACGGCCTAGTCTTTTCCCCGCCGAACCGCACTCCCTTCCCGCCATGGCTCAAATCATCGAGATGCCCAAACTCAGCGACACCATGACGGTGGGTACGCTGGTCAAATGGCTGAAGAAGGAAGGCGACGTCGTGAAGTCGGGCTCCATGCTCGCCGAGGTCGAGACCGACAAGGCGACCATGGAGTTGGAGTGCTTCTTCGACGGCACCTTGCTCAAGATCTTTGCCCCCGCCGGCTCCCAGGTCGCGATCGGCGCCCCGCTCTGCGCCGTCGGCAAGCCGGGAGAGACGGTCCCGACGACCGCGACCGCCGCGGCAGCCGCCGCCCCCGCCCCCGTCGCCCAGGCCGCTCCGGCCCCGGCACCCGCTCCCGCTCCGGCACCCGCCGCTCCCGCCACCCTTTCCGTCCCCGCCGCCGCCTCCAGCGGCTCCGACCGCGTCCGGATCACTCCGCTCGCCCGCAAGCTCGCCACCGAACATCAGATCGCCCCTGCGTCGATTCAGGGCTCCGGCCCCGGTGGCCGCATCGTCCGGGCCGATGTTCTCGCCGCCGCCGCCAATCCGAGTGCACGCCGTTCTTCCTCGAGCCTGCCCGCCGGCTCCGTCTTCGCCAAGGGCCCGATCCAAGAGGATCGCGCCGTCGCGGTCTCCACGATGCGCGGCGTCATCGCCAAACGCCTCCTCGAGTCCAAGACCCAGATTCCCCACTTCTACCTTGAGGTCGAGGTCGATGCCGCCCCGCTCCTGACGCTGCGTCAGCAGCTCAACGCGAGTCTCGAGGCCGAGGGCGTCAAACTCTCCGTCAACGACTTCATCCTCAAGGCCTGCGCCGAGGCCCTCCGCCGCGTTCCCGCAGTCAATGCGTCATGGGAGGGATCGCAGATCCGCTACCATGGAGCCGCCCACGTGTCCTTCGCCGTCGCAATCGAGGATGGCCTCATCACGCCGGTCGTGCGCGACGCGCACGCGAAGTCGATCTTCGCGATCAGCACCGAGGCCAAGTCACTCGGTCGCCTCGCCAAGGACAAGAAGCTCAAGCCGGAACAGTTCACCGGCGGAACGTTCTGCGTCAGCAATCTGGGCATGATGGGCGTCGATCGTTTCTCCGCGATCATCAACCCGCCCAACGCCGCGATCCTCGCCGTCGGCACCACCGTGACCAAGCCCGTCGTCGAGGGCGACCGCATCGTCGTCGGCCAACGGATGTCGCTCACGCTGTCGTGCGACCACCGGGTCGTCGACGGCGCCGTGGGCGCCACGTTCCTCGCCGCACTGCGCGAGGTGCTGGAAAAGCCGGCCCTGCTGCTGCTCTGAGCGCGAGCTCGCAGCGCCGCTGCGACTCGCTCCCGGTCGCGACTCAGCGGGTCCCGCGCGTCCCGCGCTCCGCCCGACGCGCCCGCACGAAGACCTGACGGGCCGCATCGCGCTCCACGGGCTTGCCAAAGCGCAAGGCTTGGAGCTCCGCCCGCACGCGCGAGAGCTCGCCGATCCCGCTGCGTTCCGCGGGCAGGCGCCGCAGCCAGCGGCTCGCTTCGCGCCGCACCGCCGCATGCCCGCGCGAGCCGCGTCCGCGCAACCGCGCCACCGCCCACCACACCGCCGGCTCCCCCCAACGCAGACCCGCCCAGAGCGACAGGGGCAGCGCGACGACGAGAATGAAGACCAGCCACCACTGCTCGACCAAGCGCGGACGGCGAACCCAGTCCACCACGCCGCGCGTCGATTCGTCCACCCAGGCCCGCGCCTTCGCAAACCACGCACTCACGCCTCCGCGCACGTCCTCAACCAATTCCAACTGGGTGCTCTGGTCGAAGTTGATCACGCGCCGGTACCAAAAAACCCGGAGCCCATCGAGCCGAGCCCCCCACCCGCGATCAATGATCCGCCCGCGCTGCTGCGCCGCCGCCAACTCCGGCGTCGGCTCACCCACCGCAAACGAGCCCGGGGTGGGATCCACTCGAATCCACGCACCGCTTCCGTCCCAAAGCTCGCACCAGGCATGCGCCATCGAGTTACGCACGATCAGGCTGCCGCTGAACTCATTCCACGAGCCCCCCTTGAAACCCGTCACCAGCCGCGCGGGATATCCCGCCGTGCGCGCCAGCAGGGTAAAGCCGGCCGCGAAGAGTTCGCAGTGCCCGGCGCCGCTTCCCTCCAGCCAACGGACAACCGCATCGCCCCCACCGGCCGGAAGCTCCGACTCCAACCCATAGCGGTGACGCAGCGCCAGCCATCGCGCCGCCCGCACCGCGAAGGCCTCCGCCGTCAACACTTCCCCGGCCGTGATATCCCTCACCCATTGCTCCAGCAGAATGCGCTCCTCCGCCGTCACCGCCACCCGCCGTGTG
>CAZEJZ010000405.1:0-3525 GCA_964512415.1 uncultured Opitutaceae bacterium | reverse complement strand
TGATTCCCGGCGGCGAACGCCCCAACTTTTACGGCATGCCCGGCACCCCATTCATCCGCGGCGACTTCGCCGGCACGTTCTTCAACGGCATGCAGCGCGCCTTCCAGCGCAATGAAATGCCAACGTCGTTCGGCTCGCTCGAGGGCATGGACATCGTGCGCGGCCCCGCCCCCGGCACCTTCGGTCCGACCCCCGGCGGCGGTTACATCAACTTCCTCCCGAAGTCGCCCTACTACGACAAGTTCCGGGGATCGCTCCGCACCACGATTGGCTCCTACGACTACTTCAACACGCAGTTGGACGTCGGCGGCCCGGTTCTCGCCTTTGGCAAGCCCATGGCCTACCGCGTCTCGCTGACCAGCCAGAACGCCGACTCCTACTACGACAACGTCCAGAACAACTACATTTCACTCTACGGTGCCCTCAAGGCCCGGATCACTCCGGACCTTTCCCTGTTCACCGGCGCGGAATACTACAGCTATAAGTCCAACGAGAACGCCGGCTGGAATCGCGTCACGCAGGACTTGATCGACAACGGCAATTACCTTGTCGGCGAAGTCGTGGACCGCACGAGCGCAGCGGCCGGCGGTTACGTTCTCCCCAGCGCGGTTCCCTTCATCGGATTCGGCGGCAGTGCCGCGACCATCGGAGGTTCCCAATTCGACAACAGCGGGGGCGCGATCATTCCGCCCGCCAGCTACGTCGCGACGCTCTCGCCGCAACTGCAAGCGCTGCTCAACCCGACGACCGGTGCCTACACCGCCGCCTTCTTCAACGCCGGAGGCAAGGCCCTCACGACGAAGATCAAGGGCAGCCAAGTGGTCGCGGACCCGGGCGACTTCGCCAACTCCCAGAACTTGCTCTACTTCGCCGACCTCGTGGCCACCCGCTCGTCGTCGCTCACGCTCAAGAATCAGTTCATCATCGACTACATCAAGACCGACAAGCTCTCCTCCTACGGTTACGCCTTCGCGATGGAGCAGTTCATCGTCGAGGACAAGATCACCGTGGAGCAGAAGTTCAGCGGCAAGCTCACGAGCCTCTCCTCCGGCGGATCGGTGCGCTACAGCTGGGCGAAGCAGCTGCAGGATTTCGCCGCCGAGCCGTTCTCCCGCCGCGACATCAGCAAGAGCCAGATCACCTCCAACTCCGTCGTCCTGGCCGGGCCGCAACGCCCGCTCTTCGGCGATACCCGCAACCTCTGGTCGCAGAGCGGCATGACCGATCTGTACCAACTCGCGCTATTCAGCGTCGGCGAGCTCAAGCTCTCCGATGCGTTCAGCACCTACTTCTCGGCCCGCGTCGAAGGGGCCAGCTTCAAGAACACCATCCCCGGCGAGCACGAGCGAAGCGCCCGTCGCAATCAGCGGGTCGCCAAGGGTGGCAAGAACTACTACATGGCCAGCGTGAACCCGGTCTACAAGATCGCGCCCAACGTCTCGCTCTACGTCTCCGCTCTTTACGGCACGTCTCTGACGCCGTCGCAAGGCGGCAACGTCGGCTCGGAGGCCAACTTCGGCAAAACCGGTCTGATCGAAGGCGGCCTGAAGGTGTCGTTGCTCGACAACACGCTGTTCGCGGCGCTCTCCGTCTACGAGTCCAAACGCGAGCGGTTCAATAACTTCACCAACAATCAGGATGGCGTACGTTCCCAAGGCGTGGAGCTTGAGTCCACCTGGATGGCCACCAAGAAACTTTCCTTGATCGCCAATTTCGGCGTGCGGGAGGCTCACTTGGTGCGCGCTCCAGGCTACCGTTTCGGCGCGACCCAGAACTACTACATGCCCCTGCTCGCGGGCGGTCTCTATGTCGACTTCGGCGACGCCACCGGGCTGGTCGCGAAGAACAACCCAGACGGGATTTTCGGCGGTGCGCCCGAAGGCTCCGCCAACCTCATCGCCAGCTACGACCTCGGCAACGGTTTCGCCCTCAGCGGCGGTCCCCGTATCCGCTCCAGCTACTACATCAACCATGAGCGCACGCTGAGCTTGCCCTCGTCGGTCATCTGGAACGGCAACGTAACCTATACCCGCGGCCCGATCCAGATGATGCTCGAGCTCTCCAACATCACGAGCGAGGACTACTTCATCGGCTCGGATCCGATCTTCGCAGCCAATACCATCATCACGAAGGCTCCGCCGATCGAGGCGAAGCTGAACATCTCCTACAAGTTCTAGGCGCCTCCACCGCGAATCACTCCTCACGGCGGCGGGACTTTTCCCGCCGCCTTTTTCGTGCATCATCCCCGCCCCAAGCCCGAGTCACGGCCCCGCTGCCTGCGATCGCCGGTCCGCGCGGCCTGCATTCCACGCGGCCGACTCCGGCGGGGACAGACTGCACAACGCGCTCGAATGGAGCCTTAACCCCAATTTACGTCTCGAGACCACCCAGTCATCCGCCCTCGAAGGCATCTCTCCCGTCGACAAGGCATTTTGGCTCGCCACTTGGTCGCCGCGCCACAACTACAACGAGTGGTGGTTCGTCGCTTGCCGCCGCCCGTAATGCCTTCGCTTCCTCCGCCGCTGCGCCGCGTCCGTGCCCGACTCCTCTGGATCGCGGGAGCTTTCACCCTGGTGGAGTTGCTGATCACGATTGGAGTCGTGGGCGCGCTCCTCGCCGCCGTCGCGATGTTTCTCGTGAGCGGGAGCGCGACCTCCCGGAAGGTCACCAACATCAATCAGGTCAACACGACGGGCCGGTTCTCGTTCGATCACATCAGTCGGGAGATGTCCTTGGCCATCGATCTAAAGGAGGACAATTTTCAAGCACCGAACCCGGAGAACACCGCGTTCGCGCGCCTGAAGTACCGGGTGAACCTCGGCCTGCCTGGTACGACGGCTTACACGCTGGCGTCGTCGGACCAGATCGTCATCGACCTGCCAAGCGGGACCCGACCCGCCGTCGGTGACTACCTCGTCCTCGCCAGTCCGCGCCTCAATGGTGAGGCCGGCGCCCGCATCACCGGCGTCGTGGACTCCCGCGGCGGCGCCGCCCACGGCGATGTGACTCTCACGCTGGAGGGCACGATCGAAGACCTCTCTGGCAAGGCGGATGCCGTCGAGGCCATGCAGGTGGCGATGATCCAGCGCGAACGCGCCTACGAAATCGCGACGATCGAAGGCAGCGATGCCTTCGTCTGGTATGAGACCTATCCCGGGGGCGATGCCAAGATCCTCGCCCGACCCATCGTCGCGGATCAGTTTCCTTTTTCCCGCCAGGCGACCGGAGCGGTCGGCAGCGGCTTGTTCTTCGCGAGTTTCCGGCTTTTGCTCCAGAGCGTCGACGCCGACGCCGTCAACGTTCAGAAAGGCAATCAGGCCTTCAACTCCCAGAGCGAAGTCGCTGGGCTTTTGGTGAATAAGTCGGGTGTCTCGTACGGCCTGAATGCCATCCCGACGCCGACCCCCTCGCCGTCGCCGACCCCGCTGCCCACGCCCACGCCTTCGCCTTCACCGACACCCACGCCAACGCCCTCACCCCCCCCCCCCCCCCCCCCCCCCCCCCCCCCCCCCCCCCCCCCCCCCC
>CAZEJZ010000404.1:0-3527 GCA_964512415.1 uncultured Opitutaceae bacterium | reverse complement strand
GCGCACGGCGGCGTTGACCGCGGCGAGGTCGGCGGCGGAGGCGATGACCTTGTTGCGGCGGGATTCGTCGTAGAGCTTACCCCACCAACCGTCGCCGGCGTCGACCTGGTAGCCGCGCATTTCCGTGGAATCGGGTACACGCTGGCTGCGGATCTGGATGCCGCTGTTGATCATCCCGGTGTTGGGAGTACCGCGCAGGCGCAGGGAGAGGCGGAGATCGAAATCGCGATACGAACGGGTGGTGGCGAGGAAAACGTTCTTCGGGATCTTCTCGGAGCGGGAGCCGCCGAAGATCGCGCCCTGCTCGACGCGCCACCAGCGCGGATCGCCTTCCCAGCCGGCGAGGGAGGCACCGTTGAACAGGCGGGCGGGTTCGGCGGCGGAAAGACTGGACAGGGCCGAGAGCGAGAGGACGAACAGGACGAGGAAGGACCGGATGCGCATGGGGAGGAAGGTGGACCGGGGCGGAACGCGCCGCTGCGGTCGTATGCTCACGGCGGACTCGTGGGTGCGGCAAGGCGATTTCAGGGGATCCGACCGCAGGGGCGACCCGGGGGGAGCGACCCGAGGTCCGGCGCCCCGTCCGACGTTTTTCCCTGAGCGTAGCGCGCCGGCGGTTCTCCCGTGGGGAGCGACCGCTGCGGCGGCGGTCGGGTGGACGCGGGCTTGCGCCCTCGGGGGCGGCGCTGTCAGAGCTCATCTCGGTGATTCTTTCCCACGCATGAACGCTCCCCTTCTGGTTTCGCGGCGTCGTTGGCTTGCCGGTGCCGGCGTGACGCTCGCAGGTCTGGGTCTGGGCGGGCGCTTCCTCAACGAGGAGATGCGGGCCCAGACGATGAGTGCGGAGCGTCAGGCTGCCGTTACGCCCGGACTGGTGCGGCTGTCGCTCAATGAGAATCCCTACGGTCCGGCGCCGTCGGCCCGCGAGGCGATGCAGCGCGTGGTGGCGTCGGACCGATGCGCACGGTATCCTTACTCCGATACCCGCGAACTCGTGCAGCAGATCGCGCGGCACGAGGGAGTGTCGCCCCCGCAGATCGTGCTCGGCGTCGGCTCCGGCGAATTGCTTGAAACCCTCGGCGTCCACTGCGGGCTCAAGGGGGGCGAAGTCCTCTACGCTGCTCCCGGCTACCTCCAGCTTCCGCGGGCGTTCGAGGCGGTGGGCGGACGCGCGCGGGCGGTGCCGCTCAACGCGCGCCTCGAGCACGATCTTCCTGCGATGGCGGCGGAAGTCGGCGACCGGACCCGCGTGGTCTACGTGGCGAATCCCCACAACCCGACCGGCACGACGGTCGATGCAACCGCCCTGCGCGCCTTCGTGGAGGACGTGGCGGGCCGCACGACGCTGCTGGTCGACGAGGCGTACCTCGACATCGCTGACGACGCGGCGCGGCGCAGCGTCGTGGACCTCGTGCGGGACGACCGTCGCCTCGTGGTGGCGAGGACCTTTTCCAAGATCCACGGCCTCGCGGGCCTGCGGATCGGGTATTTCGTGACGTCGGCGTCGCTGGCCGCCGAGCTGCGCCGGTATTCGGTTGGCGGGGTGAGTGCGCCGGCGGTCGCGGCCGCCGCGGCGAGCCTGGCGGACGTGGCGTTCGTGACGGCGACCCGGGCGCGGATCATCGCGGAGCGGGCGCGCTTCACGACCTTGCTGCGCGAGTTGGGCCGGACCTATGCGGAGCCGCAGGGCAACTTCGTCTTTTTCCATGCCGGCCGGCCGCAAGCGGAGATCGCGGTGCGGATGCAGGCGGAAGGCATCGCGGTGGCGCGCGCGTTTCCCCCGCTGCTCGACTGGGTCCGTATCTCGGTAGGCCTCCCCGAGGAGAACACCCGGGCGCTCGCTGCCCTCCGCCGCGTGCTCGCGTAGCGGTGCGGCGGCGGATCAGCGGGTGTCCTGCCCCGCGGTGGCGGCGTCGCGTTGCTCTTGGCCCGCGTTCGTCCCTCGCCTCCGGGTCGCCCACGCGACGCCGAGGGTGACGAGGGTCCCGATGAGCGTGAACCACGGCCAGAAGATCTCGCCCCCGAACGTCGCGAACCACCACGTCCGCAGGCCAGGCCACGCGGTCAGGTTGGGAGGCCAGTAGAGAAGGTTCATCACGAGCACCGAGGCGCTCATCCCGATCATCGCCGCCCGCGCACCCACGCCGCGGAAGAAGAGCGCCAGAATGATGCCGCCGAGCAGCGCGCCGCTGGTCAGGCCGCGCAGGGAGAAGGCGGCGTTGAGCACGAACTGCACCTCGCGTGTCAGCCACGCGACCCCCACCAAGGCCGCCGCCCAGCCGATCGTTGAAAGTTTGCTGAAGGTGAGGAAGGAGCGCTCCGAGCGGTTCGGCAGCAGCGGCTTCACGAAATCCATCGTCGAGACCGACGAGAGTGAGGTGAGCGCGGAGCTGATCGACGACATCGCGGCCGAGAGGATCGCAACGATCAGGAATCCCTTCAGGATGTGCGGTGTCTCGGTGAGGATGAAGATCGGGAACACGAAATCCACCGACTTGATTCCGGGCCGACCCTCCGGCAGCGGGATCTGGAACGGATGGCCCTGGTAGAAGACCCAGAGCAGCGCGCCTACGAGCAGGAAGACGAGGAAGAGGGGGAAGATCAGGACCGCGCTGAACACGAGCGCCTTGCGCCCATCGGAGACGCTGCCGCAGGCGAGCACGCGCTGGACGATCAGTTGTTCCGCGCCGTGCGTGGAAAGCACCATCACGGTGCCGCCGATCAGGCCCATCCAGAGGTTGAATGGGGCCGAGAGGCCGAACTCGAGATTCAGCCACGCCAGCTTCCCGGCCGAGGTCGCCTGCTGCATCGCTGCGGTCCAGCCACCATCGATCAGCGTGGGCACATACAGGATCGTGAAGACGCCGCCCGCGAGGAAGAGGCCAAACTGCACCGCATCCGTCCAGACCACCGCCTTCACGCCGCCGATGTACGTGTAGATCAGCGAGACCCCGACGAAGAGGATGATCGCACCGAGGATTGGATCCACGAGTCCGCCGAGGCTGCAGATGGATTCACCGAGCATCAGGCGGATCGGGATGCAGGCGACGAAGACGCGCACACCGGCCGCCATCGTTTCGAGAAACAAGAAGAACGCCGCCGCGAGCCGCCGTGCGCCCGGGCCGAGGTGCTGCTCGAGCAATTGGTACGGCGAATAGATCTCCCCGCGCAGGTAGTGCGGCACCATCACGATCGCGAGGATCACCCGCGCGATCACGTAGCCGAGGATCATCTGCAGGAAGAACAGATTGCCGCCGTAAGCGATCGCCGGGACGCCGATGATGGTGAGCGCGCTGGTCTCCGCCGCGATGATCGACATGCCGATGCCCCACCACGGGATGTTGCGGCTGCCGAGGAAGTAGTCGCGCGTCGTGTGCTGGTCGCGGCCGAACCACACGCCGAGCGCGACGATCCCACCGAGGTAGCCGACGATCACGATCCAGTCGGCGAGATTGAAGGCGTGGGGCATGAGGGGCTGGGGTATAAGGGTGTTGAGTCCTCGGGCTATCCGCCCGCGAGCAGGGTCT
>CAZEJZ010000403.1:0-3531 GCA_964512415.1 uncultured Opitutaceae bacterium | reverse complement strand
GCCGTACGTCGAGATCTACAACGCGTGGAACACGGCCCGCCGCCAGGCTGGCCTGGCCGACGTGCGCATCCATGACCTGCGCCATTCCTTCGCCTCCGCCCTGGTCAATGGCGGGGTTCCCCTCTACGAGGTCCAGAAGCTCCTCGGCCACGCCTCCATCCGCACCACGGAACGCTACGCGCACCTGGCACCCGGGCGGCTCGCCGCGTCCCTGCTCATCTCCGACGCCGACTTCGGCGGTATCGTGGACTTCGTGCGAACGCAACTGCCTCCTTTGCTCTGAGGCGATGCTCCCCGCGAGCGGCGCCGCAGCAAGCTTCAGGGCTCCGGGTCCGGCGGGACGGCGGGGAGACCGAGCCAGGCTTCCAAGTCGCGTCGCTCCCGCTTGGTCGGGCGACCGGAACCACGCTCGCGGGCGAGCAGGTGCTGCACGGCCTGCTCCTTCACCTTCTGCCTCTCCTCCGGCGGGGTGCGGTCTTCGAGGAATTCCGGGACGCGCGCCGCGCCGACTCGCGAGGGGGGCACGCCGAGCACCACCACCGTGCGCCGCATCACGCCCTGACGCACGTGGAGCGTCTCACCGGGTCGGACGTCCCGCGCGGGCTTCAGGGGACGGTCATCGATCGTGACGTCACCCGCGCGACACGCCTCCGTCGCCAGGGACCGGGTCCGGAAGAGACGCACCGCCCAAAGCCACTTGTCGAGGCGGGCGGTGGAGTCTTCCGAGGGAAGGGACACCCGGCGAGGCAAGGGCCGCGTTCCGGGTGAGGCAAGTCCGACGTGGGCGCTCAGCGCTTGCGGCGCAGTTCCGAGCGGACCCAGTCACCGAGCAGGTCCTTCTCGTAGCGCAGGGGGTCCTGCCGATCGAGGGTCAGGCGCTGCATGAAGGCGAGATCGGTCAGCCGGCGCTCGCCTTCCTTGAGCACCTTGCCGGTGTCGTCCTTGATCTCGAAGCGGAACAGGAAGCGCGGGGGATAAATGTCCTTCACGATGCGGACATCCTGCATGTTCGGGCCGCGCCAGAATTCATAGTCTCCGGCGAGATCGATATCGAGGAAGGTGATCGAGAGGGTGTGACCGGGCGGGAGCAGGGACTCGGCCCGCTGCACGATGAAGCGGCGAAGCTCCTCCAGGATCGCGTCCCGGCCCTTCTCACTGCCCATCATGCCGTCACGCACATCCGTGAACTTCTCCGGCTGGAAGAAGTTCACGGCCACCGGCGACGGCTTGGCGTCGCTCTTTTCCGCCGCGTGCATGGCCGCGGCGGACGTCAGCAGACCCACGGATACAAGAAGCGAGGTGATCGTTTTCATGGTAATGAACGGTGAGACGCCCCGCCCCGGGAAAGGTTTCACGATTCGGACGCCCCCGGGGGCTCGTCTAGGAACTCGTTTCCGGGCCGCTACTTGCGTGCACTGTAACCACCACGTACTTGCTCGTCGGGGTGTTGCTCACCGCCGCCGTGGTGTCGATCGGCACGAGGACGTTCGCCTCGGGGAAGTAGGTCGCGACGCAGCCACGGGGGATCCGGTAGGGCGCCACCATGAAGGCGCGGGCCCAGCGTTCCCGGCCGCCGTGGTCGTTGCGGAGGTCGACCCACTGGCCGCCCATCAGTCCGGCGGCCATGAGGTCCTGTTCGTTCATGAAGACCACCCGGCGGCCTCCGAAGACGCCGCGGTACCGGTCATCGAGACCGTACACGGTCGTGTTGAACTGGTCGTGGGTCCGGATGGTCATCATCACGTACTCACCGTCCCGCAGCGCGGAGCGCACGATCGGCGCGGTGAAGAAGGTCGCCCGGCCGGTCGCCGTGCGCCACTCGCGGCGATCCCGCGGAGGGTTCGGGAGGTAGAAGATGCCTTTGCGGATGCGGGCGTTGAAGTCGGTGAATCCCGGCACCACGCGCTCAATCCGGTCGCGGATGCGGTCGTAGTCCGACGCCAGTTCCAACCAGGGCACGGTGGTCTTCGCGCCGAGGACGGCGTGGGCGAGGCGCGCCACGATCATGGGCTCACTCAGGAGATGCTCCGACGCCGGCTCGGCGTGACCGCGCGACGGGTTGATGATGCCCATCGAGTCCTCCACCGTCACGAACTGCTCCCCGGCCGCCTGGCGGTCGCGCTCCGAGCGGCCGAGGCAGGGCAGGATCAGGGCGGAGCGGCCGGTCACGAGGTGCGCCCGGTTCAGTTTCGTCGAGACGTGGGCGGTCAGGTTGCAGCGGCGCAGCGCCGCCCCCGTGAATTCCGTGTCGGGGGTCGCCGAGAGGAAGTTGCCGCCGACGGCGAAGAAGACGCGGACGTCGCCGCGGTGCATCGCCTGAATCGTATCCACAGTGTCGTGACCGTGACGCCGCGGCGACTTGAAGCCGAACTCCGCATCGAGCCGGTCCAGCCACGCATCCGGCATGCGCTCGTAAATGCCCATGGTGCGGTCGCCCTGGACGTTGGAGTGGCCGCGCACCGGGCAGAGGCCGGCGCCGGGGCGGCCGATGTTGCCGCGCAGGAGGAGGAGATTGGTGACCTGCTGAATGGTCGCGACGGCCTGCGGTTGCTGCGTGAGGCCCATCGCCCAGCAGCAGATCGTGGCCCGCGAGCGGGCGAGGCGGGCGGCGAGGGCTTCCAGTTCGGCGCGGGTGACGCCGCTGACGTGGACGATGTCGTCCCACGAGGTGGCGTGCAGATCCGCTTGGAGGTCCGCGAACCCGTGCGTGTGCTCGCGCAGGAACGCGTGGTCGAGCACGGTGCCGGGAGCGGCGTCCTCGAGCGCGAGCATCGCCTTCATCAGGCCCTTGAACAGCGCGAGATCTCCGGCGATGCGCGGCTGCAACCAGACATCCGCCAGCCGCACGCCCTCGCCGAGGAGCGTCGGGAGCGCCTTCAGCGGGTTCATGAAATCCTGCGGATTCTTGAAGCGATCGATGCCGACCTCGGGCAGCGGGTTGATCGAGACGATCGTGGCCCCGCGCTTCTTCGCCTCGCTCAGCGTCGAAAGCATGCGCGGGTGGTTGGTGCCCGGGTTCTGGCCGACCACGAGGATGAGGTCGGCGTGGGCGAAGTCCTCGAGCGTGACCGTGCCCTTGCCGATGCCCACGCTGGCGTTGAGCGCCGCGCCGCTGCTCTCGTGGCACATGTTCGAGCAATCCGGGAGATTGTTGGTCCCGAACTGCCGGACGAAGAGCTGGTAGAGGAAGGCGGCCTCGTTGCTGGTTCGGCCCGACGTATAGAACGCCGCGGCATCCGGCGTGGGCAACGCCCGCAGGTGCTCGGCGACGAGGGCGAAGGCCTCGTCCCAGCTGATCGGCGCGTAGTGGGAGGCGCCGGGACGCAGGACCATCGGCTCGACGAGCCGGCCCTGCTGATTGAGCCAGTGATCGCTGCGCTGGAGCAGATCGGCGACGGAGTGCTGGGCGAAGAACGCCCGGTCGACGCGCCGCCGCGTGGCCTCGTCGGCGACGGCCTTGGCGCCGTTCTCGCAGAATTCGAAGAGATGGCGGTCGGAATCCGGACTCGGCCAGGCGCAGGACTGGCAGTC
>CAZEJZ010000402.1:0-3533 GCA_964512415.1 uncultured Opitutaceae bacterium | reverse complement strand
GCTGGCGCTCGCCGCCGGAGAGCTGCGAAGGCAGGTGCGACGCGCGCTCGCCGAGGCCGACGCGGGCGAGGAGGTCCACGGCCCGCCGCCGCGCCGCCGCATCGATCCTTCCCCCGATCCGCCGCGGCAGGAGCACGTTGTCCTCCGCCGTGAGCTCGGGCACGAGGTGGAAGCTCTGGAAAATCATTCCGAGGAAACGATTCCGCAGCGCCGTGCAGCGCCGCGCATCAATCCGCGCGTCATTCCAGAAGAGTTCTCCTTCGTCGGGGGAATCCAGCCCGGCCAGCAGATGCAGGAGCGTCGACTTCCCCGCGCCGGACTCCCCGCGGATCGACACGCTTTCCCCGGCCCGCAACCGGAGCTCGACGCCGCGGAGCACCGCGATGCGACGGTCGCCGCTCGCGTAGCTCTTGCGCAGGCCGTTCGCCTGCAGGACGGCGGTTGACGGCTCATTCACTGCGAAAAGCCTCCACCGGACGGAGCCGGGCCGCCCGCCACGCCGGCACGAGGCCGGCCAGGAATGAAATCACCAGCGTGAGCACCACCACGGTGAGCACGTCGCCGGGAACGGTGTGTGCGGGCAGATTGCTGAACTGGTAGAAGCGGCGTAGCTCGTCCTCCCGCTGGGTCAGCCGCGCGATCAGCCTCACGGCGTCGTTGCGCACCGCCAGCGCCGCGAAGCCCAACGCCAGTCCCACCAGGGTGCCGAACACGCCGATCAGCAGACCCTGCGCACAGTAGCACGCCGCCACTCCTCGGGAGGACGCTCCGAGCGCGCCCAGGAGGCCGATCTCCCGCGTCTTGCGGACGACCGAGATGAGCAGGGAACTCATCACGGAGAACGCGGCGACGATCACGATGAAGAGCAGCAGGAAGAAGATCATGCCCTTCTCCAGATTCAGGACCCAAAGAAACTCCTCGAAACTGTCCATCCACGAAAACGCCTGCATCCCCACCGGCAGCCCGCTGGCGTTCAGGCGCCGGGCCAACTCGTCCTCCCCCACGCCGGGCCGCGCGCGCACGTTGATCCCGTGCACCGCCGATCCAAGGCCATACAGATCCTGCACCAGACGCAGCGTCCCGTAGACCATGCTGCTGTCGAGTTGCTGGTGGCCGATCTCGACCAACCCCACCACCCTCACCTCGCGGGGGAGGAAAACTTCGTCGCTGCGCAGGCGCTCGATGATTAACGGGGAATACACCTCGAGGGTGTCCCCGATCGTGACGCCCAACGAGCGCGCAAGTTCGGAGCTGACCAGAACGGAGTCGTCATCGAGCTCGTCCAGCGAGCCGAGCCGGACGTACGTTGAGAGCTCCACCACGCCGGAGACGGTCGTGAGATCCAGGCCCCGGATGGCCGGGTACGCGGGGCGACCGTTCGCCATGACCATGACCACGCCCGAGGCGTACGGGGTCGCCGCCTGCACGCCGGGCACCCGCGACACCTCCTTGAGCAGCGACGCGGAACCGCCGATCAGGCCCCGCGCCTTGATCTGCACCTCACCCTCGGTCTCCACGATCATGCGGCGGATCTCATAGCCAAACCCGCCCATCACGCTGGTGACCACGATGAGCAGGGCCACGCCCAGGGCCACGCCCAACACCGAGATGGCCGTGAAGAACGGAAAACGCCGGCCCGCCGGGAAGAGCTGCTTCAGGGCGAGATGGACGTACCAGGGCATGGGAACGGCGCTCAGGGCGCCGGCGTCGTCCGCAGTTGCGGGAAGAGAATGACGTCCCGGATGCTTTCCGCACCGGTCAGGAGGATGCAAAGGCGGTCAATGCCGATGCCCATGCCGCCCGCCGGGGGCATGCCGTGCTCCAGCGCGAAGAGGAAGTCCTGATCGACGTTTTGCTGCTCGCCGCCCGCCTGAGCCTCGAACATGCGGCGCTGCTCCAGCGGATCGTTCTGTTCGCTGTAGGCCGGCGCGATCTCCATGCCGCCGATCGTCAGCTCGAACACGTCCAAGACCGTCGGATCCGCGCGGTTCAGCTTCGCCAGCGGACAGAGTTCCCTCGGCAGATGCGTCACGAAGGTCGGCTGGATGAGACCGGGCTCGATGCGCTTGGAGAAGATCTCGTTGGTCACCTCGAAGTCCTCCCACGAGGGATCGACCTTGAGTCCCAGCGCCTCTGCACCCGCGATCTTCTCCGCCTTGCTGCGCTTGAACCAGTCGGCATCCCCGGTGGCCTCACGGATGAGATCCCGGTAAGGGACCTCGCGCCACTCGCCGGCGAACTCAATGTCCTGGCCGCTCGCGGCATGGCGGATGCGGGTTGTCCCCAGCACCGTCTGGCACAGCGAGAGCAACAACTCCCGCACGAGCACCATCATGCCGCGGTAGTCCGAGTAGGCCTGATAGACCTCGAGCATCGTGAACTCGGGATTATGCCGCCGCGAGATGCCCTCGTTGCGGAAATTCCGGCCGATCTCGAAGACCCGATCGATCCCGCCGACCAACAGGCGCTTGAGGTAAAGCTCCAGCGAGATCCGGAGCACGAAGTCCATCCCGAGCGCGTTGTGGTGGGTCGTGAAGGGCCGCGCCGCCGCGCCGCCCGCCACCGACTGGAGCACCGGCGTCTCCACTTCCACGAACTGCCGGTCCTCGAGAAAGCGCCGGATGTGCGAGACGATGCGCGAACGCAGCAGCAACCGCGACCGCGACTCCGGATTCACGATCAGGTCCAGATAACGTTGCCGGTACACTTGCTCGGGATCGCTCAGGCCGTGCCACTTCTCGGGCAGGGGCCGCAGCGCCTTGGCCAAAAGCACGTAGCGATCCACGCGCACGGTGATCTCCCCGGTCCGGGTCTTGAACAACGTGCCCTCCACCCCGAGAATATCCCCGAGGTCCAGCTTCTTGAATGCCGCATAAGCCTCGTCGCCGACGAGGTCCTTCTTGACGTACAGTTGCAGCGGCCCCTCCGCGCCGCCGCTCTGCTGGTCGAAGATCTTCACGAACTGGCTCTTGCCCATGTCGCGGATCACCACGAGGCGTCCGGCGACCGCCACCTTCACGGTGTAGTCCTGACCGTCGACGTAGGCCCGGCGCGCCGCGTCGGAGAAGTGGGTCGTCTGGAACTCCGCGCGGAAGGGATCGAGGCCGGCGGCACGCATTTCCGCCAACTTGGACAGCCGCACGGCGTGTTGGTCGTGGGAGATGTCAAGCGGTTGGTCGCTCATGATTTAATCCTCCAGCATGTCCACCCCCAACACTGCCGGCAAACCGATTCTCGGACCTCCTTGCAGCCCTCTTCTGGACAGCGCATACTGCTGCCATGGACACGCTGCTCCCCGGCATCCTTACGAGCGCGAGCCTCGGCGCCCTGATCGGACTCATTCGCCAGTGGAGCGAACTGTCGGAGGACCCGTCCGGACGTGACGACTTCGGCGGGGTCCGCACCTACACGCTGTGGGCGATGATTGGGTGCATCGCCGCGCACGCGTCCACCGCGTTCAGTCCGCTGCTCCTGCCCGTCGCGCTCGCGGCGCCGTACCGCATCGACGAGCGAACGCTGATCGCCACCTTCTC
>CAZEJZ010000401.1:0-3534 GCA_964512415.1 uncultured Opitutaceae bacterium | reverse complement strand
GTCGCGCTCCTCGGCGGCGGCGTGATCCCGTCCCCGGGTGAGGTCTCGCTCGCGCCGGGGATCGAGGGCAACCGGTAAGGCTCGTGCATGAAGTCACCCACCGCATGGCGCAACCGATCGAACTGGCCCGTCGCGAAGGCAGCCACGAGGTAGCTCGCGCTGTTGATGCTTCGGACCGCGTCGAAGTACGGCAGCGACGCCGGCAAGACACCACGCGCCGCCTTGGTCAGCATCTCCGACTCCGGCGAAACCACCACAAAGACGAGGTCGGGCGGGATGACCACGCGGATCGTGTCGACGTATGCTCCCGTCCCGGGGTCGCAACGCGAAACGCAGAATCCCCCGAGGATGCCCGCCGAGGCATTGTCCGGATGGCCCTCAAGTTCGGTCGCCAGCGCAACCAGGCGCTCGCGCGGCAGGCCGGCGCCGCGCAGAGCGTTGAGCCCGGCCAGCACGCCGGCGATGACGGTCACGCTGGAACCCAAGCCACGCGCCGGGGGGACGTCGCCTTCGATGCGGTACGAAAAGCCTTCAGGGGCAAGGCCCGTCGCGGCGAGGAACGCCGCCGCGGTCCCGGCCACCATTTCGGCGGCCCGCGCATCGGCGGTCCGCTCGGGCGTCGGCTCAGTCCCCGCGACCCGCGTCAGCGTCACCCGGTTATGCACCGAGAGCGCGAGACCCAGCGTGTCAAAGCCAGCCCCACAGTTGGAGGTGCTGCCGGGGACGCGGACGGTGACGGAAGCGGGAAGAGGCGCGATCATCAGCGGCGGAGTTTGAACGCCTTCTTGATCTCGAGGGCATCCGCCCGCGCACGCAAGTCGTCACGCTTGTCATGCAGCTTCTTGCCCGTGCACAGACCGACCTCCACCTTGACAAGGGCATCCTTGAAATACATCCGCAGCGGCACGAGTGCGCGCCCCCCGGTGCTGAGCGCCTGCGCGATCTTGCGGATCTGATGCCGGTGCAGGAGGAGCTTGCGGACGCGGCGGGCGTCGTGGTTGAGACGGTTGCCGAACGCGTACTCCTCAATGTAGGCGTTGTGCAGCCAGAGTTCACCCCGCTCGAAACGGCCGAAGGCGTCGTTGATCTGCGCGCGACCCGCGCGCACGGACTTCACCTCGGTCCCCTTCAGCTCAATGCCCGCCTCAAAACGCTCGTCGACGGTGAAGTCGCGCAGCGCCTTGGCATTCCGAATCTCGGTGATCCGGGGGGCTTGCTCTTTCTTGCGGGCGGTCATCGCGGGACAAAGTGAAAGGTCACCGGAGTCGACCCGCCGCGCGACCGTGGAAAGGCGTGCGGCCGATCGAGCGGCCGACGCGTCCCCGCCGGCGTTAGGCCGACTTCGCCGTGCCCAACTCGTAGCTGATCTTGCCCTCGATCACCTCGCGCAACGCGATATCCTCAGGGGCCAGCTTTTCGAGTGACTCCACCAGCGGACGGTTGCCGCGCTTGAGTTGCTTCACGCGCCGCGAAACCACATTGATCAGAATGTTCGGGTCGGGAATCGTCTTGAGCGCTTCCTTGATGTAATCGTCTCTCATGGGCAGGCGGAACGGGGGCGTGGAAAACCTCCCACTACGCGCGACTCGCTCCACCCCGTCAAGGTCGATTTCCTGCCGACGCGAAGGAACTGGCCCCCGGGAAGGTGATTGTCTCGCAAACCCATGCTGATGATGAAGAAGCGAGCACGCTCGACTCCCTACGGGCAAACGAATTGCCGGAGCAGGCCTTCTGTGATTCAAGCCTCGTGATGAACTCCTGCGCCTCGTCCCTGCGCCTCGTGCGCCTGTTTCTCTTCGTCGTCGGTCTGGGTACGGCAGCCTCCGCGATTGCCGCCCCTGCGTTTGAAGGTCGAATCCGGATGAAAGTCACCAGCGGCCGAGAGACCTCGGAGATGGCCTATGCGATCAAGGGCGCGAAGATGCGCATCGAGGCGGGCACTGCGGATGAGCGGATGGCGAGCATCATCGACATGAAGGCGATGCAGATGCTGATGCTCATCGAGTCGGAGAAAATGTACATGACGATGAAAATGCCGGAGGCGCCAAAGGGAAAGGCCGAGAAGGAAGAGGGCTCGATCGAGAAGACCTCCGAAACCGCGGTGATCGCGGGCTACAAGGCGACCAAGTACCTGGTGCGCAGCAAGGATTCAAAGGAGCCGATCGAGGTCTGGGCGACTGAGGACCTCGGCACGTTTTTCAACCCGGAGTCCTTCGGTGGACCGTTCGGCGGCAAATCCAAGACACCGGTCTGGGAACAACTGCTGCGCAGCCGGGGCTTCTTTCCGCTCCGCACCGTGATCCGTGAGAAGCGCACCGAGACCCGCATGGAAGTAGTCGCCGTGGAAAAGACCAGCCTCCCCGACTCCCTCTTCGTCCCGCCGGCCGGCTACACGCGCATGGAAATGCCGGGCATGGGCGGCATGCTCCCCGGCCTGCTCGGCAAACCGTAAGGTCCGGCCTCGCCCACATCAGGGCAACACGTGCCACGCGGCTCGCGCGAAGCGGCCGATCCACACCCTTCGCGCCCAGGTTCGGCGGCCGCCCGGACTGGTCAGCCGCTTGGCTCGCTCCGATCCGGGCCGGTCATGCGGCCGAGGGACGGCTTGCACGATCAAGCACAGGCGCTTGTCTACCTGCGATGTCCTCCGCACCTCGCATCCTCGCCTTCGCGGGCAGCTCCCGCGCAGGTTCGCTGAATCTCCGCTTACTCCATGAGGCCGCCGCGGCCTGCCGGGCCGCGGGGAGCGAGGTGACCGTCATCCGGCTCAGCGACTTTGCGCTCCCGATCTACGATGGCGACCTCGAGGACGCTCACGGCGTGCCCGAGAATGCCCGCCGCCTCGCTACGCTCATCACCGAACACCCCGCCCTGCTGATCGCGACCCCCGAGTACAACGCCACGTTTCCTCCGGTCCTGGCCAACGCGATCACCTGGGCCACCCGCGTCGGCCACAATCCGTTCAGCGGCACGGTCGCCGCCCTGCTCGGCGCGTCAACCGGCGCCTTCGGCGGTTTGCGGGCCGTCGCCGCGCTGCGGGCCGTCCTCTCGCATCTGGGCGTCCACGTGATCCCGCAACAGTGCCTCCTACCGTCTGCCGATGACGCATTCGACGCGGCGGGACACCTGACCCACGAGCGAACCCAGACCTCGCTCCGCGGTCTCGCCGAGGCGTTGGTCACGACCGCCTCCCGGCTGCGCGCCCCGCACGCATGAGGGTAGGCGGTGACGCAGGCACCGCGCGAACGACGTCCCAATGACCGGCACCTCACGCGGATGACCGCATCATTACGGATTTGACACCGGCTTGGTCGCAACCCTTCCTCCCCATTCCCTCATGTCCCTCAGCGGAACGACACTCTCGGCAGGCCTTTCCCTCCACGGTTACTCCGTGGTCGCCTCCGTCATTGCGTCCATTTCCGTCGCCGTCGTCGTTACGCGCGCGCCGCAGGGGGCCTGACGTCACTCTCAATGACTCGCCCCCTCCGGTGCCGCCGGAGGGGGTTTTTTGTTTTCCCCTCCTGGCGCAGTCAC
>CAZEJZ010000400.1:0-3538 GCA_964512415.1 uncultured Opitutaceae bacterium | reverse complement strand
CGGGGGCACGCCGGAGACCCGCAACGGCCAGCTCGAGACGGCGGCGGCATTTCAGGCGGCCGGACTCCGCTTCGCCCAGCACGCCGTCGCCATCACCGGCGCCGGCTCCAAGCTCGACCAAACGGCGATTCGGGAAGGCTGGCTGGCGCGCTTCCCGATGTGGGACTGGGTCGGCGGCCGCACATCGGAACTGAGCGCGGTCGGACTCCTCCCCGCCGCCCTTCAGGGGATCGATATCGGCGCCATGCTCGCCGGAGCCGCCGAGGCCGATGCGGTGACGCGCCGCGCCGTGACGCGTGAGAACCCTGCCGCGCTGCTCGCGCTCATGTGGCATCACCTCACGGATGGCCGCGGTGCCAAGGACATGGTGGTGCTTCCCTACAAGGATCGCCTGCTGCTCTTCTCACGCTACCTCCAGCAACTCGTGATGGAGTCTCTGGGCAAGGAGTTCGACCGCGCGGGCCGCGTGGTGAACCAGGGAATCGCCGTCTACGGCAACAAGGGATCCACCGACCAGCACGCGTACGTCCAACAACTGCGCGAGGGCGTGAACAACTTCTTCGTCACGTTCATCGAGGTGCTGCGCGACCGCGCGGGTCCGGCCCTTGAGGTCGATCCGGGAATCACCAGCGGCGATTACCTGCACGGCTTTTTTCTCGGCACGCGCGATGCCCTTACGGAAAAGGATCGTTCCTCCATCACGCTCACCATCGACGAGGTTTCCCCCCGCTCCTTGGGCATGCTGATCGCCCTTTATGAGCGCGTGGTCGGGCTTTACGCTTCGCTGATCAACATCAACGCCTACCACCAACCCGGCGTCGAGGCCGGCAAGAAGGCGGCCGGTGGCGTCCTCAGTCTGCAGGCCAAGCTCGTGGCTGCGCTCACGGCCCAGCCCGGGCGCGCGTTCACCGCCGAGGCCCTGAGCGTGGCGGTCGGCAGTCCGGGACAGACCGAGCTGGCCTACAAGGTCCTCCGGCACCTCTCTGCCAATGGAAAGGTCCGCGCCACCACGGCTACACCGTGGTGGGAGACAACCTTCCACGCTTAGAGGCACGGCTCTACGGAACGAAGCTCGCTTGCACCCGGTCCATTCCTCCTGCAACCTTCTCCCAGCATGAAACTCCTCGCGCGCCTCACCCTCCTCGCCCTCACCCTGCTCGGAGCGCTCGCCGCGTCGGGATGCACCAGCCCTCGCGACACGTCGATTCCGTGGAGCCGCCCCGCCAACTGGGAAGGCCAGGTCCCGGGCATGGGCCAAACTCCCGGCAGCGGTCGCTAAGGGTCGCACACCCGACCCGATCCGGCTCCGCGCATGAGCGACTCCGGTGCCGACTCCCCACCCGCCGTGCGCGGGGGACATCTCTATGTTGTTGCGACGCCGATCGGCAACCTCGGCGACCTTAGCTCACGCGCCCTCGCCACGCTCGGCGGGGTGGACGTGATCGCCTGTGAGGATACGCGGACCACCGGAGCCATGCTCAGCCGCCTGGGCATCCGCCGCGAATTGGTCGCCTACCACGAGCACAACGAGCGCGAAGTCGCCGAGCACCTGGCCGACGCGGTCGCGACCGGGCGTTCCGTGGCCGTGGTCAGCGATGCCGGCACTCCCGGCCTGAGCGACCCCGGCTTCCGCGTTGTCCGCGCCTGCCGACGCCGCGGCTTGCCGGTCGTCCCGATTCCGGGGCCGTGCGCCCTCACCGCCGCCCTGAGCGCCGCCGGTCTTCCAACCAACGCCTGGCTGTTCCTCGGTTTCCTGCCTCCGAAGAGCGCCGCCCGGGTCAGCGCCCTCACCCGCTACCGCGACTTCGAGTTCACCGTCGCACTCTACGAGAGCTGCCACCGCATCGAGCGCTTCGCCGGTGAGATCGTCGAAGTCTTGGGACCCGAGCGTTGCATCTGCATCGCCAAGGAGATCACCAAGCTGCACGAGACCTTCTTCGTCGGTCCGGCCGGCGAGGTCCGCGACCGACTCGCGCGTGCGAATCTCAAGGGCGAATTCGTGGTGCTCATCGCTCCTGCAGGGTTCACGCTCTGACCCGGGCGATGCCTTGTCCCCCTCACTCTCCGCCATGAACGCCCGACGCGTCGCCGTCATCGATGTCGGCAGCAACACCGTGAAGCTGCTGGTCGCCGAGCGCGACGTCCGTGGCCTCCCGACCGCGCGGCATCAACGCACGCTCGAGACGCGGATCAGCGCGGGGCTCAGCGGGAATCCGCCCCGGCTGAGCGAGGCGGGAATGGACGCCGGCGTGACCGCGATCACCGCACTTCTCCGGGAAGCGCAGCCGCTCGAGCCCCACGAGACGGTTATCGTCGCGACGAGCGCCGTGCGCGATGCGGTCAACGGAGGCACCTTCCGCAACCGCGTGCAGGCGGCGACCGGCCACGCGCTGCGGATCCTGAGCGGTGACGAGGAGGCGACGTTCATCGGGCGCGGGGTGCTCTCGGATCCCGCGCTCGAGGGCCTGAGTGAGTTCCAGCTCTTCGATCTCGGGGGAGGAAGCCTCGAGTGCCTCACGTTTCGCGACGGCCGGGCGATCCAGGCGCTCAGCCTGCCGCTTGGCTGCGTGCGCCTGACGGAGCGGTTCGTCGCCCGGCCCACCGAGCCACTCGACGCCGCGATCCGGGCGCGCATCGAGGCCTTCGTCCGCGACGCGCTGCTCGCCAGCGGTGCCGTGCCCGCGCGGCCACCGGTCCCCGCCGCCGTCTTCGCCGGTGGCACGATGACCACCGCGCGCGCCATCCTCGGCGCCCGCGCCGGAGTCACCCTCGAACGGTCGTCCCCCGTGCTCCCGGTGGCCGCCCTCGCCACGCTGCTGGATGAAGTGGGAGCACTGCCGTTGGCGCAGCGCGTGGGGATTCAGGGATTAAGCGCCGGGCGCGCCGACGTCTTTCCCGCCGCCTTGGTCACGGTGCTGACCGTCGCGGCGGTGGGCGGCTACCCTTCGTTCCAGCACACCTTTCACAATCTCCGCTGGGGCCTCGCCGCCGAGCGACTGGCCACACCTTAGGTCCGTCGGCGCTTCGCGGGTGCCCGCGGTTTGGCCGGGGTCTTCTTGCGTGACGCCACGCGCGCCCGAGCTTTGGGAGCAGGGGGACGCAGTCCCGCGAGCACTCGGGTAAAGTCGTCCGGCAGCGGTGCGCGAAGATCGATCACCCGGTCCGTCACCGGATGGCGAAACGCCAAGTGCTCCGCGTGCAACAGCACGCGCTCAGGCTGCATCGGCAGAGACGGGTCGGGCTTCCAACCGTAAATTGCATCCCCCAGGATGACGTGACCAATCGATTTGAGGTGGACACGGATCTGGTGCGTGCGCCCGGTGTGCAGCGTGCAGCGCAGGAGGGCGGCGCGAGGAGGGAACGCCTCCACGACCTCCCAATCCGTATGAGCCTCGCGGCCGCCCGTATCGTCCTCGACCACCGCCATCTTGTGCCGGTGCTGGACATTGCGACCGATGGCCTTGCGGATGCTCCCGCTCAGCAGCGATGGCACGCCGTGCACGAGCGCAAGATACTCCTTCACCAGCGTGCGCTGCGC
>CAZEJZ010000399.1:0-3540 GCA_964512415.1 uncultured Opitutaceae bacterium | reverse complement strand
TCGAGTTGGGCGCTTCGGTCCGCTGGGCTTCGTGCAATATTTTCTCTACACAGGACCACGCCGCCGCCGCGATCGCGCAGGCCGGAATTCCGGTCTTCGCCTGGAAGGGCGAGACGCTCGAGGAGTACTGGGATCTGACGTGGCACGCCGTCAGCCACCCGGGAGGCAAGGGTCCGGAGTTGGTCGTCGACGACGGTGGCGATGTGACGCTGCTGCTGCACAAGGGCTACGAGCTCGAGAACGGTTCCACGTGGGTCGACTCGGCCTCGGGTTCGCATGAGGAACAGATCATCAAGAACCTGCTGAAGCGCATTCATCGCGACGACCCGACGGTGTTCTCGCGGATGGTCAAGGATTGGAAGGGCGTCTCCGAGGAGACCACCACCGGCGTGCATCGCCTCTACCAGTTGCACGAGGCCGGCAAGCTCCTCGTCCCGGCCATCAACGTCAACGACTCGGTCACCAAGTCCAAGTTCGACAATCTCTACGGCTGCCGCGAGTCGCTGGCCGACGGCCTGAAGCGTGCGACCGACGTCATGATCGCGGGCAAGGTGGCGTGCGTGTGCGGCTACGGCGACGTCGGCAAGGGCTCCGCCCACTCCCTGCGCGGCTTCGGTGCGCGCGTCATCGTCACGGAGATCGATCCGATCAATGCGCTGCAGGCCGCGATGGAGGGCTTCGAGGTGAACACGGTGGAGAGCACGCTCGGCACCGCCGACATCTACGTCACCACGACCGGCAATCGCGACATCATCACGCTGGAACACATGCAGCAGATGAAGGATCAGGCGATCGTCTGTAACATCGGACACTTCGACAACGAGATCCAAGTCGACCGACTCTATCAGGCGCCCGACGTGAAGCGCATCACGATCAAGCCGCAGTACGACCAGTTCGTCTTCCCGAGCGGCCGCACCATCTACCTTCTCGCGGAGGGTCGCTTGGTGAATCTCGGCTGCGCGACGGGTCACCCGTCGTTCGTCATGTCGAATTCCTTCACGAACCAGACGCTCGCCCAGCTCGATCTCTGGAAGAATCGCGCCAGCTACGCGGTCGGCGTGTATCGGCTTCCCAAGCACCTCGACGAAGAAGTCGCGCGGCTCCACCTCGAGAAGATCGGTGCGAAGCTGACCGTGCTGAGCAAGGACCAGGCTTCGTACCTCGGCGTGCCGGTGGAAGGGCCCTACAAGCCCGAGCACTACCGCTACTGAGGTGCCGTCTGCCACGCCGAGTCACCGGCCGGCGCCTGCGGCCGGCCGTGGCGGGAAGGATTCGCGAATCGCCCGCCTCGGCGGCGGGTGATTCGGATCGGCAGCGGGCGTGGTAGTCGTTCAGGTCAAGGCGCTTCCGTTCGTGTTGAGTGAGTTGGTCAACGAACCCAATAAACTTGCCGTGCGCTTGAGTGGCACTAGCGTCTCGGCCTGGTCATGAGCACCGACGCCTCCGCTCCCAAGCCGCTTGCGGCCAACGAAGTGATCAAGTCCGCCTCGCGGCATCTGCGCGGCACGATCGCGGACGATCTCCGTGATGCGACGACGGGAGCGATCCATGAGGACAACGCGCAACTGACCAAGTTTCACGGGCTGTACCTCCAGGACGACCGCGACCAGCGCAATGCGTTGAAGAAGGCGGGCAAGGAGAAGGCGTTTTCGTTCATGCTCCGCGTGCGCTTGCCGGGCGGACGGTGCACGGCGGCGCAGTGGCGGGTGCTCGACGCGCTTTCGGACCGCGTGGCGAACCAATCGTTGCGGCTCACTACGCGGCAGACGTTCCAGTTTCACAGTGTCCTGAAAGGCAATCTCAAGCCGCTGATCAAGGAGCTCGACCGCGTGCTCCTCGACTCGATTGCGGCCTGCGGTGATGTGAACCGCAACGTGATGGCTCCGCCGAATCCCGAGCGCAGCGCCATCCTGCAACAGGTGTACGAGCACGCGCGGGGCTGGAGCGAGTTCGCGCTCCCCAAGACGCGGGCGTACCATGAGATCTGGCTCGACGAGGAACGCGTGGCTGGCGGCGAACCGGAGGTCGAGCCGATGTACGGCGCGACGTACCTGCCGCGCAAGTTCAAGACGGCGTTCGCGGTGCCGCCTTCGAACGACGTCGATGTCTTTTCACAAGACCTCGGCTATATTGCGGTCGTCGAGGCGGACCGGCTGGTTGGCTACAACGTGACCGTCGGTGGCGGACTCGGGATGAGTCACGGCAACACGGAAACCTTCCCGCGCGTGGCGGATGTTCTGGGCTTCATCGAACCGCAGCATGTGAACCGGGTGGGGGAGGCGGTGCTGACGACGCAGCGCGATCATGGCGATCGCACCAACCGCAAGCACGCGCGCCTCAAGTACACGATCGAGGACCGCGGCATCGCGTGGTTCAAGGCGGAGGTCGAGCGGCGCTCCGGGGTGCGCTTTGGTCCGGCGCGGGCGTTTTCCTTCACGACGATCGAGGATGCCCATGGCTGGCACCGCTGCGCGGATGGCACGTGGTTCCACGGCCTCCACATTCTCAGTGGACGCATCCGCGACCTCCCGGGCTGGTCGATGAAGACGGCGCTCCGTGAGATCGCGGAGATCCACGCGGGAGATTTTCGCCTGACGCCGTCGCAGAACCTGACGATTTCCGGGGTCAGTGATGCGCAGAAGCCGGCGATCGAGGCGATCCTCGCGCGGCACGGACTGACGAACGAGAATGATCGTTCCGGCCTGCGGCTGAACGCGCTGTCCTGCGTCGCGCTGCCGACCTGCGGTTTGGCTCTAGCGGAGAGCGAGCGAGCGCTGCCGGAGTTTCTGGAGAAGTTCGATGCGGTATTCGCTGCGGTGGGTTTGAGCCGCGACGCGATCAGCCTCCGCATCACCGGTTGCCCGAACGGCTGTGCGCGTCCGTACCTCGCCGAGATCGGCTTCGTCGGCCGCGCCCCGGGCAAGTATGCGCTCTATCTCGGCGCGAGCTACGAAGGCACGCGCCTGAATCGGCTTTTCGCGCCAAGCGTCACGCTGGACGACGCGGTGCGCCTGCTTACGCCCGTCATCGAGCGGTACGCGCGGGAGCGGGGGTCCAGCGAGCGTTTCGGCGACTGGTGTGATCGCGTCATCCTGCCGGCGAACGCCACGTATCACTCGGTCGGCGGCGCGGCGTAAGGGGCGGCGCGGCGGGGGCGGCGGCTTGCGTCGGCGCCCCGACGTGGTGCGGTGCATGACTCGAGCCCTGGGCCCCATGGCGTAGTCGAAACTCGGCCTAGCATGGCTTGCGTGTTCGCCGCCGAGAAATGCCCTTGCGCTTTTGGACCGGGCGTTCTTTCTGTCAGGGCTTGCTCCGGAGAGATGGCTGAGTGGTCGAAAGCGGCGCTTTGCTAAAGCGTTGTAGGTGTAAAAGCCTACCGGGGGTTCGAATCCCCCTCTCTCCGCCAGCCTCCGCCGAGGCTAACGCCGGCAAGCCTATTCCCAGCGCTAGCGGGCATGCTGGATCACGAAGTCGGTGAGTTCCTCGTTCTGGAAGAAACCGGCCCAGCGGTTGTGCCCCTGACCGCGCGCGATGATCACC
>CAZEJZ010000398.1:0-3545 GCA_964512415.1 uncultured Opitutaceae bacterium | reverse complement strand
GACGCACCGAGATGTTCGCGTCGCAGCGCAGCTGCCCCTTCTCCATGTCACAGTCGGAGATCCCGGCGTACACCATCGCCGTACGCAGCGCGGTGAGGTACGCGAAGGCCTCGTCCGCCGTCTGCATCGCCGGTTCGGAGACCACTTCCATCAGCGGCGTGCCGGCGCGGTTGTAGTCGACCAGCGAGTCGCCCGCGGTGTGGTTGAGCTTGCCCACGTCCTCCTCGAGGTGAATGCGGGTCAGGGGAATGCGCTTGTGCTCGCCCTGGATGTTGCGGGCTGGGCCCGGCAGCTCGATCTCCACGGATCCGCCAACGCAGATGGGCTGGTCGTACTGGGAAATCTGGTAGTTCTTCGGCGAGTCCGGATAGAAGTAGTTTTTCCGGTCCCACTTGCAGACCGGCGCGATCTCGCAGCCGAGCATCAGGCCGGCGCGGATGATCGCATCGAGCGCCGCCTTGTTCATCACCGGGAGCACGCCCGGGAGCGCAAGCACGACGGGGTCGGTGAGCGTGTTCGGCTCCTGCCCGTAGCCCGTCGCCACGCGGGTGAACATCTTGGACTTGGTCTTGATCTGGATGTGTACTTCCAGACCGATCACGGCTTCGTAATTCATGGCGGGTCCGGGTCAGAGCGTGGGCCGGCGCTGGCCCCAGGCATGGGCGCGCTCGTAGGTGTGGGCCATCGCGAGCAGTTCAGCCTCGCCGAAGGGCTGACCAATGAGCTGCATGCCGATCGGGCGTCCGTCCGCGCTGAAGCCGCACGGCACGCTCACCGCCGGGAGGCCGGCGAGGTTTACGCCGATCGTGTAGATGTCGCAGAGGTACATCGCGAGCGGGTCCGCCTTGGCCCCGCGCCGGAACGCCGGCGTCGGCGCCGTCGGGGTCAGGATCACGTCCACGTCGCGGTACGCATTCAGGAAGTCCTGCCGGATCAGCGTCCGCACCTTCTGCGCCCGCAGGTAGTAGGCGTCGTAGTAGCCACTCGAGAGGACGTAGGTGCCGAGGATGATGCGGCGCTTCACCTCGGCGCCGAAACCTTCCGCGCGCGACTTGGAATAAATTTCGACCGCGTCCTTCGCGTCCTTGGACCGGTGCCCGTACCGGATGCCATCAAAGCGCGCCAGATTGGAGGAACACTCGGCCGTCGCGATGATGTAGTAGACGCCGATCCCGTACTCCGTGTGCGGGAGCGACACGTCCTTCACCGTGCAGCCCTGCGCCTCATAGAAGCGCACGGCGGCCTGCACGGAGGCCGCCACCTCGGGATCCAATCCCTCGCCGAAATATTCGCGCGGGATGCCGATCCGCCACGGGCCTTGCCGGGACTGCAAAGCCGCGCGGTAATCGGGAACGTCGGCTCGCCAAGAGGTCGAATCCCGCGGGTCATGCCCCGCGATTGCGCCGAGCACGATCGCCGTGTCTTCCACCGAGCGGCCGAACGGGCCGATCTGGTCGAGCGAGGAGGCGAAGGCGATCAGACCGTAGCGCGAGACAAGGCCATAGGTCGGCTTGAGGCCGACGACGTTGCAGAACGAGGCCGGCTGGCGGATCGAGCCGCCGGTATCCGAGCCGAGTGACACGATGGTCTCGCCGGCCGCCACGGCCGCCGCGCTGCCTCCGGAAGAACCGCCGGGGACACAGTCCAGCGCGTAGGGATTCGCGGTCGGACCAAAGGCGGAATTCTCGGTCGACGAGCCCATCGCGAACTCGTCCATGTTCAGCCGGCCCCAGCAGATCGCCCCCGCGGCGCGCAGCCGTTGGGTGACGGTCGCGTCATAGGGCGAGACAAAATTCTGCAGCATCCGGCTCGAGGCCGTCAGCGGCTGCCCGGTCACCGCGATCACATCCTTCAGGCCGATCGGGATGCCGTCGAGCGGTCCCCGCGACTCGCCGCGCGCACGACGCTCGTCAGAGGCGCGTGCCTGGGCCAGCGCATCCTCGACGTCATACGAATTGAAGGCGTGCACGCGGCCTTCGACCGCTTGGGTGCGGGCGATGACCGCCTGCATGAGGTCCACCGCGGAGATCCGGCGCGCCTGCAGCGCGGCGGACAGCTCGGCGATCGACTGGTAGTAAAGCGCGTCGGACATGGCGGGAGGGCTCTCGGGAGGGTGACTCACTCCACCACCTTGGGGACCACGATCATGTGCTCGCGCTGCGCGGGGGCATTGCGCAGCGCCTCCTGCACCGGCAGGCCCGGGCGGGCCTCGTCGGCCTCCCAGACATTGAACAACGGGAACGCGTGTGCCGTCGGTTCGACGCCGGTCACGTCCACCTGTTTCAGCTTCTCGATCGCGGCGAGCACATCGCCCAGCTGGCTCGCGAAGTGCGCCTTCTCCTCGGGCGTCAGCGCGAGGCGCGCCAGCGACGCCACGTGGTCGATGTTCAGGTCGGTCGGGGACGACGGGGAACTCATTTGCGGAGGGTGTAGCCGTGGCCGGAGACGAGGCCTTCCTGCACGGTGGTGAAGACGCGATTGACCTCCTCGTCGGTGAGCGTGCGGTCCTCGGCGCGGAAAACCAGCGAGAACGCGAGGCTCTTGTGCCCGGCCGGCAGGCCCTCGCCGCGGTAGACGTCAAAGATCTCCACCGACTCCAGCGCGAACGCGTTCCCCACAGCGGCGCGCGCCGCCTTGGCGATCGCCTTGCGGACATCGGAAGCCGGGACGGCCTCGTCGACCACCAGCGCGACGTCGCGCAGGGCGGCGGGGAAGAGCGAGAACGGACGGTAGCGCGAGCGGGTTCCCGGCGCGGCCAGGGTCGCCGGCAGAATCACCAATTCGCCCGCATAGACGCGGCCGGTGACGTCACGCGATTTGAGTGCCGCGACGTCGAGCAGCCCGAACGACGCGGACCAACCATGAGCGAGGTCGCCCGCAGAGGCGGCATGACCGGCCTGCCAGCCGCGGTCAACGGCCTCGGCGACGGGGCGAACCTGCCGGGAGAGATCGAGGCCGGCGTACGAGCCCAGTGCCTCAATCAAGTGGCGCGCGGCGTAGAAGTCCGGCGCCGACCGACGGAGCCACGTGCGCGACTCCGGATCCTCGGCGAGGACGAACCCCACGGCCACGCACTCGAGCAACTGGCCTTGGTGTTCGCGGAAGACGCGACCGGCCTCGGCGAGTCGGGTGACTGACACCCCGCGCGCGCGGTTGAGGCGCAGCGTCTCGACGAGCCCGTCGATCAGCGTGGGCCGGAGATGTGACTGGTCCTCGACGAACGGATTCGCCAGCGCGAGACGCGGGACGAGGGACGAGGCCGCCGTGCCCGCCACCTCGGCGGCGGAACGCAGAGTGTAATTGACGCACTCGTGGCAGTCCTGGCCAACGAGGAACCGCAGGGCGCGCCGCTGGTACTCGACCACCGGATCATCGTCCTCGGCCAGGCCGGGGCCGGGGACCGTCGTGGCGGGAATCCGCTCGGTGCCGAAGATGCGCAGCACCTCCTCCACCAAGTCGATCGGGCGGTCGAGGTCATCGCGCCAGCTCGGCACGCGGACCGTCCACCGCTCGCCGCCATCCTCGGCGCAGTCCTCGCGCACGAT
>CAZEJZ010000397.1:0-3549 GCA_964512415.1 uncultured Opitutaceae bacterium | reverse complement strand
GGCCATGCAGGGCCCGCACCACGTGGCCCAGAAGTCGAGGATGATGACCTTGCCCTTGAAATCGGAGAGGCGGACGTCCTTCTTCGCGAGGTCCTGTGTCGTGAAATCCGGAGCCTTGTCGCCGACCTTCAGCTGTTCGCGGCGGGCGGGCGGCGGGGCCTCCTTGGACTCCTCGCGGGTGAAGACGCGGGCGGGCTGGTCCTCGGGCTTGAGGGTGATGCCGGCGCGGAGGAGGAGGTTGCCGAGCGATTCCTTGATGCGCTCGCCCGTGCCGACGAAGAAGCCGACCACGCGGCCCTGGGCGTCGATGACCACGGTGTGCGGGATCGGAGCCATCATGCCGCCGGCGAGCTTCATCGGAACCACTTTCTCCATGTGCGCGCGCTGCGTCGCCGAGAAGGCCTTCTTCTCGTCGTCGGTCATTTCATTGAAATCCTTGGTCGGCTTCGGGCTCGCTCCGATGGGATCGTAGACGATCGGGAACATGACGCCGGCCGCGCTGGCCTGGCGCCAGGCGAGGTAGGCGTCGCGGCTGCCGTAGGCGGCGAGGCCGAGGACCTGGAATTTCTGGTCGGCGTAGCGCTTTGAGTAGCCGTTGAGGAAATCGATCGCGTCCTCGCCGGGACCCTGGCTAGCGCCCCAGACGGTGATGACCGTGACTTTGCCGGCGGTGACGCTGGCGAGTGACACGGCCTTGCCGTCGGCGTTCTCGACCGTGACCTCGGGCAGGGGGGCGCCGTGGGCGGTGCGCAGGTAGCTCTCGCGGAATTGCGGCTTCTTCGCGGCCTCGATGGCGGCGGCGGCGCGTTCCTTCTCGGCCTCGATGGCGTCGGCGAGCTGCTGGCGGCCGCGTTCAGCGACGGCCGGGTCGACCTTCACGCCGACGGAGGCGAGGGCGGCCTCGGCGCGGGCGTCGTCCTTGCCGTTGTTGCCGACGAGGGTGGCGGCGATCTTGCCGTCGCGGCCGATGATGAACTGCGTCGGGATGCCGGTCACGCCGTACAGCCGGGCCGAGGCGCGGTGCTCAAACTTCGGGGTGTTGCGCGCGTTGGGGTCGAAGACGAACTGGAGATTCGGGTACTTCGGCTGATTCTTCGGGATCCACTGCTTGAACGCCTCGATCGTGTCGCTGGTGCCCGACGCGAGCACGACGACGTCCTGGTCCTTGTAGCGGGCTGCGATCTCCTGGGCGTGCGGGAACGACGCGATGCACGGCCCGCACCACGTGGCCCAGAAGTCGAGGATCACGACCTTGCCCTTGAAGTCGGAGAGCCGAACCTCGCGGCCGGTGACGTCCTGCATCACGAAATCCGGGGCGATCGCCCCGGCGCCGAGCAGCGCGGGGCGTGCGGAGGCGGCGATGGCGGTACCGCCGGGCGGGGCCATGATCGCGGCGGCGGGCCGGACCGCGGCCTTCTCCTGCTCAGCATGGAAGGCATCGAGGACGCCGCGGAGCAGCGTCGCGTCGGCCTCGGTCAGGCCGATGCCGGCGCGGACGATCGGTTCGCGGAGCCACCCGGAGACCTTCGGACCGGTGCCGACGATGCCTCCGACGAGGGAACCGTCCTTGCGGACGACCGCGTAGGCGGGGTAGAGGCCGATGCCGAACTGGGTGTTGGCGGCGCTTTCGAGGAAGGCCTTGCCGGCGGGATCCCACGAGGCTGTGAAGCCCGCGGAGGCGATCTTCTCGCGATCGTACCACGCGTCGAACTCCGCCTTTTCGGTGGCGACGTTGATCGCCCAGACCTTCAGGCCTTGGTCGGCGTAGGCCTTCTGAATGGCGGCGACGTCCGCGGCCGGCGAGCGGGCGCCGGTCCAGAAGGCGATGAACACCGGGGAACCCTTGAAACTGGAAAGTCGGACCTCCTTGCCGTCACGGCCCTGTGCGGCGAAATCGGTCACGGCGTCGCCGGAGGCCACGCGCCCGAGACGGGCGGTGGGCAACGTGTTGGCGGGCTTCGCCATGGTCTTTCCCATGGCGGGAATGACTTTGGGGCGGGCATCGGCGGCCGGTTCCGGCGGGAGATGCGAGGTGTCGATGGGCAATCCGGCCTTGGCGAGCAGGCGGGTGACGAAGGGGTTTTCGCCCGCCCCGCCGCCGGTGGTGGTTCCGATGATCCGGCCGTCCTTGCCGATCATGAAGAGCGAGGGAAAGCCCGAGACGTGGTACTGCGTGTTGAAGACCGACTTGGCCCAGCCGTCGCGGCCCGCCGGATCGAAGGCGGTGCGGAATGCGTACTTGGTGCCGTTGCGCTTGATCCAGCCGTCGTAGGCTTCCTGGGTGTCGTTTGCACACACCGCGAGGAGAACGAAGTCGTTGGCGGCAAATTTGGTGGCGAGCTCGCTGTTGTGCGGCATGGCGGCGACGCAGGGGCCGCACCAGGTGGCCCAGATATCGAGCAGCACCAGCTTGCCCCGCAGGTCCGAGAGGCGGAGCGTCTTCCCGTCCGGCGTGCGCACGGCGAAGTCGGGCGCCAGGTCTCCTGGCTGCAGCCGCGGTGGCAGAGCGGCCGGTGCGGCCGCGGCGGCGGGCTGGGCCAGCCCGGAAAGCGGCGCGAGGAGCAGCCCGAGGGCCAGCAGCGCGGTGAGGGAACGGAACGGACGGAGGAGACGTTGCATGAGCCGGAAAAAAGGAGGGAGGACGATCCGATGGAGAATGAGGCGTCGGGAAGCGGAACACCCAAGGCCCGAAGCGAGCAGGAGAACGGAGGACAAACGGCGGTCAGGTGGACGGGACTGCGGAAGGGAGAGCGTCGGCGGAGGCGTAGGCAAAGTCGACCCTGGAAATTCAGGCCTGACCAGGACCCGCTGCGGCGCAAGACGGGCGAGGTCGCTTGGCGCCCGAGAGGATTCTGGAAAAGGTTTCGGAAGCGTGGATCGGGGTTGGCTCGCCGCGTTCGGCGGCTGAGGATGAGTCAAGAATGGCTTCCCGAGGTTCCGCCCCGTCTCCCGTCCGTGCCGCCCCGGTCCGGGCGCGCGCCCATCCGGTGCTGTCCCTGATCGGGAACACGCCTTTGATTCCGCTGCGGTTCGAGCCCGAGGGCGTGACGGTGTACGCGAAGGCCGAGTTCATGAACCCGAGTGGTTCGATCAAGGATCGCCTGGCCCTGACGATCCTGGGCGATGCGCGGCGACGGGGCTGGCTGCGGCCGGGCACCACGATCCTCGAGTGCACCAGCGGCAACACCGGTATCGCCCTCGCGATGGTGGGGGCGGTTTACGGTGTCCCGGTCCGGATTCTGATGTCGGACACCGCCAGCGTCGAACGGCGGCACCTGATGCGGCACTTCGGGGCCGAGCTGCAGCTCTTCAAGGCGGACCGCGGCTACATCACCGGTATCGAACTCGCGGAGGAAATGGCGCGGCAGGATCCGCGTTACTTCCTGCCGCGCCAGTTCGCCAACCCACTCAACGCGGCGGATCACGTGCGTCACACGGGACGCGAGATTCTCGCGCAGATGCAGGGTCGGGTGGACGCCTTTGTCAGCGGCTACGGCACCGGGGGCACGCTCAACGGCGTCAGCCGGGCGCTGCGTCGGGTGTGTCCCA
>CAZEJZ010000396.1:0-3583 GCA_964512415.1 uncultured Opitutaceae bacterium | reverse complement strand
TGGTCCTGCGCCGGCTTGACGTGACGCCGGCGGTGTGTGCGGCCCTCGTGCGCCGCGGGGCGATCCGCGAGGAGTCGCGCCGGGTCGAACGGGTGGCTTATGCGGATGAATTCGCCGCCGCGGATCGGGTGGAGGCCGCTGCGCCGGAGCTCAATCCACAGCAGCGCGAGGCGGTCGGGGCGCTGGATCAATCCTTGGCCAAGGGGGGCTTTGGGGTGACGCTGCTCCATGGCGTGACCGGCTCGGGGAAGACCGAGGTGTACCTGCGGGCGATCGAGGCGACGCTGCGCGCGAGCGGAGGGGTGATCTTTCTGGTCCCGGAGGTGGCGCTGACGCCGCAGACGGTGTCGCGCCTGCGGTCCCGCCTCGAATCGATCGCGCCCGACCACCGCTGTGTCGTGTGGCACAGTCACCTCAGCGAAGGTGAGCGACTGGACGGATGGATGGCGCTGGCGACGGGCGAGGCGCGGGTGGTGGTGGGTGCGCGCTCGGCGGTCTTTGCTCCCGTCCGAGGCCTCCGCCTCATCGTGGTGGATGAGGAGCATGAGCCCGCCTACAAGCAGGACGAATCGCCGCGCTATCAGGGCCGCGATGTCGCGGTGATGCGGGCCAAGCTGTGCGGTGCGCACTGCATCCTCGGCTCGGCGACTCCCTCGCTCGAGACCTGGGCGAATGCGCGGGCGGGACGCTACGGACTGTTGCGGCTGACGGAGCGTGTCGATGGCCGCGGCCTGCCTCACATCCAGGTGGTGGACATGAAGATCGAGGTGATGCGCCAGCGCGGCACGGCGACCCTTTCGCGGAAGCTGGTCGACGCGATGCATGCGCGCTTCGAGCGCCGCGAGCAGACGATTCTCTTCATCAACCGGCGCGGCTACTCGTCCTCGCTGCAATGCACCAAGTGCGGCCACACCGAGGAGTGCCGTCATTGCAGCATCAGCATGACCTACCATCGGACGGATGAGACGCTGCGCTGCCACCTGTGCGGCGACTCGCGCCCGGCGCCGGTGCGCTGCCCGAGTTGCGCGGCGCCGGACATCCGCTGGCGCGGTCTTGGCACGCAGCGGGTCGAGGAGGCGGTGCGGCGCGTGCTGCCGCGCGCGCGGATCGAGCGGATCGATGCCGACACGATGGCGCGGAAAAACCGCTTCCGTGAGCTGCTGGGTGAATTCCGTACCGGACGCATCGACGTGCTGATCGGCACCCAGATGATCGGCAAGGGACTGGACTTCCCGAACGTCACGCTGGTCGGGCTCATCGACGCGGACCTCTCGATGCACGTCCCCGATTTCCGGGCGAACGAACGCACGTTTCAGCTGCTCGTGCAGGTGGCTGGGCGCGCCGGCCGGGGCGACCGCGCCGGCGAGGTGGTCGTGCAGACCTTCACGCCCCAGTCCGAGACGATCCAGTTCTCGCGGCATGCCGACTTCGATGGCTTCGCGGAGACGGAACTGGGCGTGCGGGAGCGCTTCGGCTACCCGCCTTACCGCCATCTGATCCATCACCTCTTTCGGGGACCGAACGAGGAGAAGCTTCGCTTCTACGCCGAGCAGTGGGCCCGCACGGTGGAACAGACGTTCGGGAAGCGCCTTGAGATCAAGGGTCCTTCGCCGTCACCGATTGAGAAGATCAAGGATCAGTACCGTTGGCAGCTCTGGTACTTCGCGCCGAGCGCCTCCCGCGTCATCGGCGAACTCAATCAGCTCCGGGAGAATTTCGCGTGGCCGGACGACGTCGTGCAGATGCTCGATGTCGACCCGGCCAGTCTGGTCTAAAGCCCTCTTCGAGTACCTATCCCCCAAGCAGTGCTCGGTGCTCGCGGAAGAGATCGCGCAGGGTGCCGCTGAGGCGGTCCTGCAAGGCCTGGAGCTTCAGGTAGTGGCGGGCGCGTTCGCGGTCGGGGAGACAGCGGCTGGACTCGTTGACCGAGACGACGTCGCGTGCCAAGTCCGCGAGCTTGGTTCTCCGACCCTCCGCGCGCGCGACCGTCCACGCTGCCTGCAGCGCGCCCCCGAGCGCCGCACTCTCGTC
Organism: uncultured Opitutaceae bacterium; assembly: GCA_964512415.1. Classification (GTDB taxonomy): domain Bacteria; phylum Verrucomicrobiota; class Verrucomicrobiia; order Opitutales; family Opitutaceae; genus UBA6669. The sequence continues at coordinate 1,552 of CAZEJZ010000396.1, read as the reverse complement.
CTCCACCATCGCGACCACGGGAACGCCGAACACGTCGGCCATGAGCTGACGCCAGACCGCGGACTTGGCGCCGCCGCCGGTGACGCGAATCTCGCGGGGCTTGACGCCGAGGTGTGCGAGACGGCGCAGGCCGTAGTTCATCCCGAGGGTGACACCCTCCATCGCCGCACGTGCGACGTGCGGGGCGGTGAACGTTTTCGCAGTCAATCCGAACAGCACGCCGGAGCCGGCGGGGACATTGGGAGTCCGCTCGCCGGCGAGGTAGGGGAGGAGAAGAAGGCCGTCGGAGCCGGCGGGCACGGCGGCGGCGGCGCGGCCCAGCCCCTCGTGATCGAGGCCGAAGAGCGTCCGCACCTGCTCGGTCACCGTGGTCACGTTCATGGTGCACAACAGGGGCAGCCAGCCGCCGTCCGACGAGCAGAAGGCAGCGATCTCGCCCTGCGGGTCCACGATCGGCTTGCTGGCGCGGGCGTAGATGGTGCCGCTGGTGCCGAAGCTGGCGGTCACCACGCCGGGGGTGACGTTGCCGGTGCCGATGGCGCCCATCATGTTGTCGCCGCCGCCGGCGGAGACGGTGACGCCGGTGGGCAGGCCGTAGCGGGCGGCCAGTGCGGGACGGAGCACGCCGCAGGGGCGATCCGAGGGCGAGAGCGCGGGAAGCCAGTCGGCCAGGTTGCGATCCACCGCGTGCAGTGCCTCGCGCGACCAGGTGCGGCGGCGCACGTCAAGCAGGGCGGTGCCGGAGGCGTCGCCGCACTCCATGTGATAGTTCCCGGTGAGATGGAAGTTGAGGTAGTCGTGCGGCAGCAGGACGTGGCGGAGGCGCCGGAAGTTCGCCGGCTCGTGCCGCTTCAGCCAGAGAATCTTCGGCGCGGTGAAGCCCGGGAGGATCAGGTTGCCGGTGCGGCGCAGGGCGGCCTTCGCTCCGCCGAGCCGGCGGGTGATGAGGTCGCATTCCGCGACGGTGCTGGTGTCGCACCAGAGCTTGGCCGGGCGGATCACCTCACCGCCAGCGTCGAGGGGGACGAAGCCGTGCTGCTGGCCTGACACCCCGATGCCGCGGACCTCGGCGGCGGCCGGTCCGAGGCGGGCGACCACCTCGCTGACCACCTGGTCGAGGGCCGTCGTCCAGTCGGCCGGGTGCTGCTCCATGTGGCCGACCGGAAGCCCGTCGATGAGGGGGTGCGGCGCGCGGGCGTCGGCGATGACGCGCCGGGCCTCAAGATCGAGCACCACGGCCTTGGTGCTTTGGGTGCCGGAATCGATACCGATGAAGAGAGCCATGACGGAAAGAGTGGTGCCGAAAAATCACACTCCGCGCCGGAGTGTCCGGGCTGGAGGCGTCACGCCCGCGTCTTGGGCAGCGAGAGTAACTTGTAGACGACGGCCTCGCGGAGGGCCTCCCAGCTGGCGTCCACGATGTTGTCGCTCACGCCCGGCAGGCCCGGCGGCAGCATGCAGGCACCGCGCACGATCAGATCGATGCGCGCGCCGGCCTGGCCCGCCTCCAGCAGGCCCTGGATCAGGGCCACGTCGGTGAGCGCATTCACCC
>CAZEJZ010000395.1:0-3592 GCA_964512415.1 uncultured Opitutaceae bacterium | reverse complement strand
GGAGATCGACCGCATGGCGGGTCGCGGGATCCTGGATGTAAAGCTGCCCGGCTTGCCGGAGGGCGAGCACCTCGGGCCAACGGCCCGCCGGCACCTCGAAAAAGGATGGCGCACCCGCCGGCCGCAACCAGTCCGGAGCCGCCGCGCCCTCGCCGCGCCAGCGGACGTGGATGCGCGCGGGCGTCTGGTGGAGTTCCAGCAGGCGCAGCGTCGCCTCGACGCCAAAGGCCCCGAGCCAGCGGGTGACGAGCCACTCCGGATGGGAAAACCGGCGGGCCAGCGCTGCCGCCGTCAGCTCGGTCGGCAACGGCTCGGCGAGGCCCTCCGCCATCCGCCGGACCACCGCATTGACCAGCCGAGCCTCCGACGCGCTGGTCAGGCGCTTCGCCTGCTCCACGGCGTGATGCACGACCCGGGCGACATGCCCCTCCTCGCCCCCCTCGATCAGTTCGAACCCCGCCGTGAGGAGCACCGCCCTCACCCGCAGCCGGGGCGCACGCTCCACCCGGCGACCCACCTCCCGCTCCAGACGGCTGAGGTGCCGCAGGACCCCGAGAAACAGATGCTGAACCCGCGCCCGCTCCGCGGAACTCAGCGTTCGCGGCAGACTTTCCAGCAGCGCGTCCGCCCGCTCCGCACGGTCCAGCCAGCGGATGAGCAGCCGCACGGCGGCGGCCCACGCGGGGGAAAAGGAAGGAGACGCTGCTGCCGGAGGAGGCGAAGTCCGCATGGGAACGGCGAAGGATATCAGGCGCCGGACACTTGCCAAGGAGGAAGCCCGCCCGGGGAATGACGGCCGCCGCAGGGGCTGGTTGACATCCCCCCCCATCGTCCGCTTTGCTCTCCCTTCTCCCTCGATTATGACTTCGGATGCAGTATCAGCGCTGATCGCCAAGAACCCGTCCCTCAAGACCCATCGGGCCAAGCTCGAATCGATGGAGGCCGGGGCGTACGTCATTCACCGGAGCTGGGGGTTCGGCCAGATCAACCGCTACGACGAAGCCTCCCAGCGGCTGATCATCGACTTTGCCACGAAGCCCGGCCACCCGATGGATCCGGCGTTCTGCCTGACCACGATGGACGTCCTGCCGGCCAAGCACTTGCTGGTCCGCAAGGAGACCGACAAGGCGACAATCGCCAACCTCATCGAGCAGAATCCCGCCCAGCTCGTGGTCGAGGCGCTGCAGGCCTATCCCAACAACGCCACAACCGCGATCGACCTCGAAATCACCCTCGCGCAGACGATCGGTGAGGAGCGCTTCAAGAAGTGGTGGGCCAGCGCCAAGAAGGAGATCGCCAAGGACGCCCGCATCGCCGTCCCCGCCAAGAAGACCGAGTGCTACGTCCTGCGCGAGATCGCCGTCTCGGCCGAGGAAGAGATCCTCGAGAGCTTCTCCGGCACCCGCTCCGCCCGGCGCCGCATCCTCCTGGCCGAGCAACTGCTCGGGTCCGTCGAGAAGGGTGCGACCAAGATCGACTTCTCCGTCGTCCTCACCGGCCTGACCGAGGCCGTCCGCGATTCCAACCAGCTCGACGCCGCCGAGCGTCTCCACGGCGCAGCGGTCCGCGATGACCTGGCCAGCATCGTCGGTGTCGAGGTCACGACCCTCGAGCCTTCCCAAGCCTCCCTGATCGCCAATCCGCGCGATCTCCCGACCATTTCCGACCGCATCCCGGTCCACTTCCAGTCGCGCTTCCTCGAGCTCATCCTCGAAACCCACCCGATCGAGGCCCGCGACATCGCGTTCAACCTCCTCAAGACGTCCCAGGGAAAGTTCACCACGGAGTGCATCAAGTTCCTCGTCGAGAAGGGCCACACCGCCGAGCTGGCCACCGTCTTCAAGCGCTGGCAGACCGAGCAGAATCTCCGCGCCCCGGTGCTGCTGTGGATCGTCAAGAACCGCGGCACGCCGAAGTTCGCCAAGCTGCTGGATGACATGATCACCCCGCGGCTGCTCAACGCGATTTTCTTCGCGATCGACTACGAGGCGCTCCAGTCCGCCTCCGCCCGCCGCATCCCGCTGGCCGACATCCTCAGCGAGGACACCGAGCTGATCGGCGAACTGCTCTCGCGCGCCGACCCGGAGACCGCCCGCGATCTCGCCAACACCCTCATGCTCAACCAGGGCTTCGAGGAACTGACGAAGAAGTCCCTCCTCGCCCGCTTCATCAAGCTGTTCCCGAGCATCCAGTCGCTCGTCGCCAGCGACGCCGAGTCCAAGGAAGAACAGCTCCTCGTCTCGCGCGGCAGCTACGAGCGCAAGCGCGAGGAGTACGAGACCATCGTCTCCCGCAAGATCCCCGAGAACTCCAAGGCCATCGCCGTCGCCCGCGAACACGGCGACTTGAAGGAGAATTCCGAATACAAGATGGCCAAGCAGGACCAGCAGGTCCTCATGGCCCAGAAGAGCCTGCTCGAACGCGACCTCGGCCGCGCCCGCATCACCGACTTCCGCGACGCCACGACCGACCAGATCAGCGTCGGCAGCGTCGTCGAAATCCGCAGCCTGACCACCGGCGCCACGTCGCGCTATACCATTCTGGGAGCGTGGGATAGCGATCCGGACAACCATGTCATCGCCTACAAGACGCCGCTTGGGCTCGCCCTGCTCGGCCGCCGGGTCGGCGACCAGGTGAAGGTCAAGATCGGTACGTCCGAGGACAGCTATTCGGTCTCGTCGATCTCGCGCTACGTCGATCAGAAGTCGGCCTGAGCTCCACGGCGACGCCCACCCGCCTTTTCCGGCCCGTCCGCCTTACGGCGGCCGGGCCGCTTCGTTTTCGGAGCTCGGGACCGGGTTTGACGCCAGAGAGATCGCCCGCCAAGGTCGCGCCATGGACTCCACCCCAACTCCCCCTCCCCCCGCAAACGCGGCGCTGTCAAAAGATGCCAAGATGTGGGCGATGCTATGCCACCTCTCCGCACTCAGCGCCTTCATCATCCCGTTCGGCTCCGTGCTCGGCCCGTTGATCGTCTGGCAGATCAAGAAGAATGAGTACCCAATCGTCGACGATCAGGGCAAGGAAGCCCTGAACTTCCAGATCACCACGATGATCGCCGCGCTCATTTCGTTCGTCCTGATCTTCGTCGCGGTGGGCATCGTGCTGCTGATCGCCGTCGGCATCGCCTCGCTCGTGTTCACGATCATCGCCGCGATCAAGGCCAACAACGGGGAAACCTACCGGTACCCGTTCACCCTGCGGCTCATCAAGTAAGATGAGTTCCGATCGCGCCGCGTGAACGCCTGCTGGGACCTGCTCAAGCTCCTCGCCGATCCGACGCGGCTGCGACTCCTTGCCCTGCTGCACCGGGAGGAACTCTCGGTGGCGGAGCTGCAGGACATCCTCGGGATGGCCCAGTCCCGCATCTCGTCGCAGCTCGCCCTGCTGCGTCAGGCGGGGCTGGTCTCCGACCGGCGGGACGGCAAGAAGGCGTTCTACTCGCTCCAACCGCAGCTCGCGGAGGGCCAGACGCAGTTGCTGCGCGCCGCGTGGGAGGCGGTCGCGGGCGAACTCGGCCCGGATCTCGACAATCTGGAGCGCATCCTCGCCAAGCGGCGGGCGCACCAGGAGCAGTACTTCAACCTCATCG
>CAZEJZ010000394.1:0-3637 GCA_964512415.1 uncultured Opitutaceae bacterium | reverse complement strand
CCGGGAGATCGTAGACCCGCCCGAGGCCGTCAAACTGTCCGTGGATGTAGCCCCCCCCGCCGCTGAAGGTCGGCACGAGCTCCGGCTTTCCCCGCCGGGCCGCCTCCAGCGACAAGAGTGCCAGCGGCTCGATGGCGTCGAACTTTGCATTCAGGTGCTCCGCATCCGCGAGGAAGAACCCGTGGTGGAAGCTCCGCGCCACGAGATTGGCGGCCACGCGGTCCGCGAGCGCAAGGTAGGCGCCACCGGGTTCCGTCCGGTTCAGTTCCAGCAGCGCGAAGACGCTGAGCGGATTCGAATTCTTCGTTTCCAGCCGCAGTTCCCGCGGATGTCGCGGGTCATCGCCCGGATCGCCCAAATCCAGTCCCTTCATCATCGCGCGCACGGCCCGCCAGATGTCCGGATCGCGGGACAGGCGGTACGCCCGCGCATAGGCGAACAGGTGGAGGTCCGTGGCCGGAGTGGCCTGCAGGACCGTGCCCTGCGGACCATACTGACCCGTGCGGGGGAACACGTAGCCGGTCAGGTCGGTTCCGTCGGCCCACAACGGACGGAGCAGGTTCGTCGCCGGGTCGTACGCGTAGCGGAGGTACGCCTTCATCCCGGCCACCGTGTTCGTCAGCAACTCGCCCGACTCGCTGCCAAGGGCCTCGGCAACCTCCATTTGAATCAGGGAGAAGTTCGTGTAGATCGCGCCGGCGGCGTAGATGGAGCCCGGCAGGAACCACATCGCCCACCCTTCCCGCGCCACCCCGGGGAAGTCCCGGCCAAACTGGTTCTCCGCCCGGTCTCCGTAGTCGGACCAGGTGAGGCGGACGACCAGCGGTCCGTCCGGCGGCTGCTTCCGACGCAGCGGCTTGCTGTACTGCGAAGCGCCCAAGCCGGTGACGGGATGCCGGGCCCTGACGTACTGGTCGGCGAGCCGAAGCGACCACGTCAGCGCTCCTTGCTCCCGGCGCAGGCGGTGCAGTGTCGCTCCGGCATAGATCAGGTCGCCGCCGGCGACCCAGAAGGTCAGCCCGGTGCCCTCGAAGAAGGGTTCAGGCTGGGCGAACTCAGACTGCCACAACGCTCCGATCTTCAGCCCGTACTGCCCGTGACGACTCATGTCGAGTTTGCGCCAGTCGAGGACGTGGGCGTTCCAGAAGGCGCGAATGAACCTCGTCGTGGCCTCTGGATCGACCTGCCACATGAGATCGTAGAACGGGAACTGCTCCTTGAGTTCGTGACAGTCGGCATCGAATCGCCCGACGGGCTGGAGCGTGCGCAGGTCGATGAATTGATGGCCGCCCCAGCGCAGCAGCCCGCACTCGCTCTGCAGCTTCGTAAAGTGAAAGCGCAGCGAGTCCTCGGCGATCCGCCGGTAGCGCGCGTCACCCGTCAGATTGGTCAGCCCAACCAACACGCGGAAGAGATTCTGCTGAGTGCCAAGATTGTGGATCATCCAGCGGCTCGTCGTCCCGTCGCTTTCCCGGAAGACCCACTCGACCGGCTGCCCGGTGTCGACGTTAATGCCGTCCGCCAGCAGCGGCGTACCCTGCCCGCTCCAGCGGTCCCGCCCCTTCTCCCGGACGTTCTCGGCGAACGTCCTGACCGTCTCAAGGTAAGAGGCCGCCCGGGCGACGGTCGCGGTGAGGAAGGCAAGCAGAAGCGCTGCGGCGGCCTGCTGCCGCAGGCGTCGCACGACGTTCATTTCCGGGCGGAGTGCCGCGAGAAGGCGAGCCGGACGCGATGGGCGGAGGGTATGGGTCAGGATGCTATTCACGGGTTGTTGGCGTTGAGGCCATCGGGCCTGCAGGAGCGCGGTTCACCGGACTGGACGGTTGACGCACGGCGCACGCGCGTGCCGCGCGCGGCGGTTCGCGATGGATGGGCCGCACGTCGCGAAGACAAGAGGAGGGCTGTTCGCGCCGCATCCGAAATCAATCGTCACGCTCGGGTCGAGGCCGGGGAATGCGCCACGGCCTTCAGGCCCGCCTGGAGATAACCCATCGCGTAGGCCATGCCGGCGTACCACGGAGCGTCGCAGGACATCTGGGGCGCGTGGTCGGGGATGATCAGGCCGCGATAGTTGTTCCGTTTGAGGATTCCGAGCACCCGCAGCACGTCGATGTCTCCCTCGTCGATGAAAGTCTCGCGGTAGTGCGGCACCTTGCCGGCGACGTTTCGGAGATGGATGTAGGCGACGGCGTCGCTCCTCGTGTAGCGGTCAACGGTTTCGTACACGGAGCCCTCGGTCATTTCGGCGACGGTTCCGAGGCACAGCTCCAAGGCGTTACTCGCGCTGGGCGTGGCCTCAAGGATCCAGTCGAACATCCGCGGCTGGTAGACAAGGCGTGGCTGCTGCCGTACGCGGTCGAGGGGAGGGTCGTCGGGATGGGCGGCGAGCCGCACCCCCGCCTCCTCGGCAACGGGTGTGACTTCCTCAAGGAACGCCCGCAGGCGGCGCCAGAGCTCGTCGTGGGAAATGGTCGGCAGGTCCTCGTCACCGAGCGTCTTCCCATAAATCATGTTCCAGACCATTCCCTTCTTGATCGGCGCCTGATTGCCGACATCGAGGCCATCCATGTAGCAGGCGATGGAGCCTCCCCGGCCGACCGGACCATGCTTGCGGCCGGCGACCCCGGCGATCGAGAAATTGTACCCAATGCAACCGATGCCCGCCGCCCCGAGATTGCGCAGGATCTGCTTGATCTTCTCGATCTGGATCGAGCGACGCGGACCGTCCAGCAGGATGTCATACCAATGAGCGGGATCGAAGTTCTCGATGCCGTAGAGTTCCAGTCCGGCGTCGTTGATCTCCCGTCGGAGCGCGCGCAACTCCTCGACGGTCCAGATTTCATCCTCGTTCCCGGCGAAGCCCCAGCCGTTGAGGCCGCCGATGGGCTGATCGCGCGGCACGCGCTCGCTCGTGTTGAAGTAGTCCACCAGGTGCACGATGACCGCGGTCGCCCCGCACTGGCGGGCGAAGTCATAGTGCGCCTGGTTCAGCATGTGACGGTAAAGACCAAATCCGAGTTTCATGGCATCAGGGTTTCACGGCCCATCCGACGGTCATCGACCAACCGCCGTCGACGGCGATGTTCTGGCCGGTGATGTAGTCTGACTTCGGGGAGCAGAGGAAGACGGCGAGGCTCACGAGATCCGTCGGCACCGCGACCCGCTTCATGGGCACCGACTCGCTCCACGCCTTGTGGTGCTCGGGCTGTCTCAGGAGAAAGTCGTTCATCGCGGTGTGGACCACGCCGGGGCTGATCGCATTGACCCGGATGCCGCGCGGGGCGAGTTCGAGCGCCAGCTGTCGCGTCAGCATCAGCAGGCCGCCCTTGCTCGCATTGTACCCGGCGGAGCCGGGAAAGGGGATCGTGGCGCCGCAGGAGGTGATGTTCACGATCCTCCCCTGGATCTTCCGGCGCACCATCGCCGCAACCGCGGCCTGGCTCAGGAGGAAGGGCCCCTTGAGGTTCGTCGCGAGCATGCGATCCCAGTCCGCCTCCCGAACGTCTTCGAGGAGGTCGAAGCGGTGGATGCCGGCGTTGTTGACGAGGATGTCCAGCTTGCCGAAGCGTCTCTCGGCCGCCGCCACGAGGCGCCTCGCGTCGCGGAGCTTGCCGACATCCCCCCGCATCGCCACCGC
>CAZEJZ010000393.1:0-3641 GCA_964512415.1 uncultured Opitutaceae bacterium | reverse complement strand
GACGTCGCGGTGCGGATCGCCCGCGAGCCGGTCGGGGTCGCACCGCCCTTGCTGCCGTCGTTGTTGCGCTGGAAGTAGCGCCAGTACGCCCGATACTCACCGCGCACCGTGTCCCAGAACGCGAGATTCTGGGAGTCGAAGGCTCCGTTGGTGATCACGGGCCGATCCGCCACGAGCGGAGTGAAACGGATGCCGTCCGCGGACTTGAATGCCAGCAGCCCACGGGGGCGATCCGGGCTCTCCTTCCCCCACTGCGAATCGGACCGGAAGAACGCCTTGTAGCGCGCGTCGGCGGGCGCCGCCGGATTCAGGTCCTTGAAGACCGCCGGATGGCCGGCGTCGACGTGCAGGGCACCGACCTGGGCGGTCGCCATCACGATGTTGTTGGCCTTGGAACCCTTGAACTCGAAGAGCCCCAGCGCCGGCTTGCGCCAGTGGATGCCATCGTCGCTCTCCGCGTAACAGCAGTACAGGGGCTCGGGGTCGCCGTTGGGCGTGCCCGGGCCCGCTGTGCGCTGCCACGCCTTGTAGTACATGCGGTAAAGGGGACCGTCCTGGAAGACGCTGTGGTAGCCACTCCCCGCCCCTTCCCAGGGTTCATCATGGCTCAGCACCACCTCGCGGGGTACCGGTTCATTGAGCCGGAGCTCGGCCCGGCCGGAAAGACGGTCGATGAGGGCGTCGTCGACGAATAATTCCCGTCGTCCACCGATGTCGATCGGGGCGGCGGCGGCGACGGATGTCAGGACGATGAGCGCAAGGAGCGAATCGATGGGTTTCATGGGCAATGAGGGGAAACCGGTGCGCCGGAGATTCGGCGGGCGGTGCTCAGCGCGTGGGATCGCCGACAGCGCGGCAGCAAAACGTCTGGCGCGAGCCGCCAAGGCAACGACAGGAATCGACGCAGGCTCATGACCGCGATGCTGCCCCGGCCCGTGCGATGCGACATGACTGCGGCGACGCGCCAGCGCGGACGATCCGCCAGACGCCACGGCAACGCGCCGCCGTGCCGTCGCAGGCTTCGTAGAGGAGGCGATACCGCGGCCGACCATCCGGCCCGGGCGGCAAGGCGACCAGACACATCTCTGAGCACTTTGCAGCATTCAGCCCGGTTCCGCTGGGCGAAATGACGGGGCGCGCCGCCTTGCGCCAGTTCAGGCCGTCGGCCGAATCTGCCCGCAGGATGTGCGCGCGGTCGGCGTCCTGGTAGCCGGCGTAATACATGACATAGCCACCCCCGGCCAGGCCCACGACCTCCGGGGCGTAGGCGGTCGCCGAGTCGTAGGGTCCATCCGCCGAGATCCGGACGCCGGATTCTTCCGCGAAGGTCAACCCTCCGTCAACCGAGCGCGCGCTGATGATGCCGCGTCCGCGCTCCCCGCAGAGCAATCGGAGTCCGCCGTGTGGCAGGAACATGACCCGCGGAGTCACGAAGCTGCGCCGTGGCTCGCCCAGCCTCACCCCCGGCTCGCGATGCCACGTCAGTCCGCCGTCGTCCGAAAGCGCGGAAAGGATCCGGGTGGCGTCCATCCGCGGTTCATCGGTGCATTCGTAGTACATGCGCCAGCGGCTCCCCGCGACGTCCAGCGGAACGACATCCCCGACGATGACGCGAAATTCGCCGGCGCCACCCGCCGCGGCGGAAAGCCGAATCCCCGGTTCCGGCGTCCACGTCTCCCCGTCCTCCGAACTCGCGCTGAGAATCCGACCCGTGGCGGTGGCGAAGTCCAGCGCTCCCGCTGGCGACCCGGGTCGGGGGAGCAATTGCGTGTAGTACATCCGGAAGGCTCCGCCGCAGAGCCGCACGACCCGGGGGGCCACCACTCCGCCACTCCCCGTGCGGACTTCCTTCCCGGTCCATCGGGCCTCCGGCACCGGGTCGAAGTCTCCATCGGGAGGGGCATCCAGCGCACACGCCGCAAGCGTCGGCCACTGAGCACCGGGATCGGTCTCCACCGTCTGAACGGCGACGCCATGGCCCGGAGGCCGGGTCAGGTCGATCATGGAGCACTCATGGGTTCAGGCTGCCAAATCAGTCCGGTCGCTGAGGGCGATTGCCTACCGGACTGAGTCCCGGAAACGGAACGCATACACATCCGCATCCGCCAGCACGAATCGCAGTCGCACCGGCCGGCCCACCAGCGCGGAGACGTCACGGCCCTGCCGCCACGTCACCGCCCGCTCCACGGTGTCGCCGAAGAGCGGCGGGCAATCGGCTAGCGCGAAGCCGGGGTAGGGTCGACCGTCCGGGTCCTGAACTTCGACCCGCACGCTGCCGGCGGCGGAGGTGGCGAAGTTCAGCGTCAGCTCGGTTCCCGTGAAGCGCACGGGAGTCGTGAGCAACTCGCCGCCGGACATCGGCGCCTGCACCGACACGAACCCATCCAGTCGCAGCGTATAGAGGCGCAGGGCGCTGCCTGGAGGGGTCCAGTAGCTCTCGACCGCGTAGAGCGAGAGCTCATTGGGGGCGCCTGGGAGATCCGACTTGGTCTCGACGACGTGCCAAGCGAGGTACTGGTGGCCGTAGTTCCACGTGCCCTCGCGCTCGATGCCCGGCGGGAGGAAGGCTTCGTTCCAGCGCTTGAAGTGCACGCCGTCGCGGCTCGCCATGAGCAGGCCCTCGCTCAGGGCGGACCCGTAACGCTCGCTGGCCGCCGCTCGCAACTCGCGCTCCCGGAGTTCCGGCAGCGCGCGCAGCGACGCGGACCATTGCTGGATCCGGGCGCGGTTCTCCTCGGGCGTGGGCTTGCTGGCGGGATGCGGCGCGTCCGGTCGATCCTCGTACCCGCGCTCCCGGTACCGCGTGGGAAAGCCGATGTAAAGATGCGGAGCACGGTAATACGGCAGAACTTGGTTCGTGTACAGGTGCTCGGACGGGGAATCGACGTAGCTCAGGTCCCGCTGATTCTCCCAGTGAATGAAGTCCTTCGACGTCGCCGTGCGGATCGCCCGTACCCCTTGGTAAGGTTTTTCCGGAGTCCCTTGGTCAAAGTAGCGCCAGTACGCCCGGTATTCGCCGCGCTCGGCATCCCAGAACGCCAGGTTCTGCGAATCGAACGCTCCGTCGGTGATGATCGGTCGATCGACCATCGGCATCCAGTGGAGGCCATCCGGCGACTTGAACGCCAGCAGTCCGCGCGGTTCGCGGGAGCGCAGAATCGCCTTGTAGCGCGCATCGGGAGGCGCCGCCGGGTTATCATCCCGGAAAACGGCCGGGTGAGCCGCGTCCGCGTCCACGCCTCCGATCCGGCCGCTGGCCATCACGATGTTGTTCGCCTTCGAACCGTTGAAGGCATGCAGTCCCAGCAGGGGCTTGCGCCAGTGAATGCCGTCGTCGCTTTCCGCGTAACCACAGAGGTTGTGCGGTTCCTTCGGGGTGGCCCCTGCCTGAGCTCCGTCGGCGAGTTCCACCAGGTAGAGTTCGTAGGAGCTGTAGTACATCCGATAGCGGTCCCCATCCTTGAAGATTGAGTGATAACCGCTGCCGGTGCCCTCCCACGGCGCATCGTGCTCGATCGCCATTTCCCGCGGGAAGGGCCGGTGCAGGCGCAGCGCCGCGCCTCCGGAACGTCGTTCGACGAGGGCTCCGTCGACGAAGAGCTCCCGGCGGGATCCGATGTCGATGACTTCCTGCGACATCG
>CAZEJZ010000392.1:0-3649 GCA_964512415.1 uncultured Opitutaceae bacterium | reverse complement strand
GCTCGGTCTGAGCTACATCCCGCGCCGTTCGCTTCACACGCTGAACTGCATCCGCGTGCCCGAGGGGGTGGACGATGCCGGTGTCCGGCGCCGCCTCCTCGAGGAGTATGGCATCGAGATCGGTGCCGGGCTGGGGCCCATGGCCGGCAAGGCGTGGCGCATCGGGCTCATGGGCCATGGCGCCACCGTGCGCAATGTCGACCTGGTGCTCGCCGCGCTGGGCGCGATGATCAACAAGTGAGTCCGGAGATCATCCAGGTGCGCTGCCAACCGTGTTTTTTTTGACGATCATGGCCTCCCCGATGTCGTTGGGAACGCGAGCCCCGACCGAAGCAAAGCGCGCGTCGGGAGGTGCGTTGCGAAGCTCAATGCACCCCTTGACGAACGTGGCGCGTCGGGCGTCCCCCCTCCTGTCCGGCTCCGTCTCGATCCCGGGTGGCACGTCTCATTGAAGGGCCCTCGGGTCGATTCCTCGCCTCCTCCTCTGCCATGGCGCGCCATCCTGTCCTGAAACTGAGTGATCTGCCGCCTGGCTCGCGTAAAATCGTGAAGGTGGCGGGAATTGAGATCGGCCTCTTCAACGTGGCCGGTCAGGTCCACGCCTACCGCAACGTCTGCCCGCATGGCGGCGCGCCCGTGTGCGTTGGTAAAGTGACCGGTACGACCCTGCCGTCCCGCGTCTATGAGTACGACTACGGGCTCGACGGCTGCATCCTGCGCTGTCCCTGGCACGGCTGGGAGTTCGACCTCCGCACGGGGGAGCACCTTGTGGATCCCGAGACGAGACTGAAAAAAATCCCCGTGGAATCTCACGGTAATGCGGCGACCGGTCTGGAGAATCTGGATCGGTTCCCGGTCGAGTCGGACGGCGATTTTCTCTGCGTCGTGCTGCCCGGAGCCCCTGTCGGAAAGCAACCCTGACCCTGATCCTCATGCCGGACGATACCCCTTCCGTCTCCGCTCGACCGAGCATCATTGACACCGATGTGCACAACGCCTTCGCGGACGTGCGCGCGGAACTCAAACCCTTTTTGTCGCGGGCCTGGCAGGCCTATGCCGACCACCACGGGATCGTGATGCCGGGAACCGGCTACAACTCCTCGGTCGGAGTGCAGCGGCAGGACGCGCGTACGCCTTCAGGAGGCATGGCCGGGAGTGATCCCGACTTCATGATCACGGATCACCTCGATCGCTTCGGCATCGACTTCGCGATCCTGACCGGGTCGCACGTCCTCGGAATCTCCGTGCACACGGATCCCGACTGGGGCAACGCGCTTGCCACGGCCTACAATCGCAACCTCGCGGAGCGCTGGCTCAGTCGCTCCCCGCGTTTTCGGGGCTCCATCGTGGTGAATCACTCGGACCCCGAGGCCGCCGCGCGTGAGATCCGGCGTTGCGCACCCGACAAACGTTTCGTCCAGGTTCTGATGGCGAGTGGTTCTTCCCGCTTGTTCGGGCAGCGCTTCTTTCATCCCATCTTCGAGGCCGCGTGCGAGTACAACCTGCCGGTGGCGGTACATCCCGGAACGGAGGGTGCCGGCACCGCCGGCCCGCCGACGCCGGCGGGACCCCCGACCCGATACTTTGAGTGGCACAACATCGTCCCCCTGAATTTCATGGGGCACGTCAACTCGCTCGTGTGTGAAGGTGCCTTCGAGAAGTTCCCCCAGCTGAAGTTCGTCGCCATCGAGGGCGGTCTGGCGTGGCTGCCCCAGCTGATGTGGCGGATGGACAAGAACTACAAGGCGCTGCGTTCAGAGGCCCCCTGGCTGCGGCACCTTCCCAGCCAGTACATCCGCGATCATGTGTTCGTGACGACGCAGCCCGTCGAGGAGCCGGAGCAACCCCAGCACTTCCTTCAGATCCTCGAGATGATCAACGCGCCGGGCAACGTCATGTATTCAAGCGATTACCCGCACTGGGACTTCGATAATCCGCGGATGACCCTTCAGTTCCTGCCGAAGGAATGGAAGCAGCGTATTTTCCATGACAATGCGGCCGCGCTCTACCGGTTGACCGACCCGGCGGCGTGACGGGTCGCGATCGCGCCAGCGCGATCGCAGGACTCTCAACCCTCGGCCTACAGCTTGCCGATCTGGCCAACCGTCAGGCCGCCGTCGACGACGATCACCTGGCCCGTGATGTAGGCGGCGGCGGGGGAGAGGAGGAACGCGGTCGGACCGGCGCAGTCATCGGCTTCGCCGACCCGTCCGAGGAAGATCTTCTTCTCGTAGTGGTGCCGCTTCTCGTCTTGCTCGTCGATCCACTTGGTCAGCGGCGTACGGATGAGGCCGGGGGCCATGCCGTTGACGCGGATACGATGAGGCGCCAGCGCCTGCGCAAGCGTGCGCGTCATCATCACCAGCGCGCCCTTCGACGTGTCGTAGGCGGTCGATTCGTCCTCCGACTGGAATCCGTTGGTCGAGGACACGATGACCACCGCGCCGGGCCGCTGGCGTTTGACGAGTTCGCGGGCGAAGGCTTGGACGGTGAAGTAGGCGGCGCGTACGTTCAGGTTCATGGTGCGCTCCCACTCGGCGGCGCCCATGCTGAGGAAGTCGCGGTCGAAGAAGCTGCCGGCGTTGCAGACGAGCAGGTCGAGTTGCGGCTTGGCGGCGAAGGCAGCGGCGACCAGCGCGGCCGGTGTCTCCGGATCGAGCAGGTTGCCGGCGACGAACGCGCTGTCGGCGGGCAGGTCCGCCGGCCGGGATGTGTTTCCGTGGAAAACGACCTCGGCTCCGGCCTCGCGGAGACCGTGCGCGATGGCGAAGCCGATGCCCTTGGAGGAGCCGGTGACGAGTCCGGCGCTGCCGGCGAGGGAGAAGGTTTTCACACTGGGGTTGAATCGGGATGGAGCACCGGGATCGAGCGAAAATCACC
Organism: uncultured Opitutaceae bacterium; assembly: GCA_964512415.1. Taxonomy (GTDB): domain Bacteria; phylum Verrucomicrobiota; class Verrucomicrobiia; order Opitutales; family Opitutaceae; genus UBA6669. The sequence continues at coordinate 769 of CAZEJZ010000392.1, read as the reverse complement.
TTGTCAGGGCCCGTCGCGGCAACCTATCCCTTCGCGCATGCGGGCACGGGTGAAAAGCAGGGTCGCATCCGGATTTCCTTCGCTGGTGCCGCGTACACCTACCATGAAACGGAAAAGCGGTTGGATTCAGGCGATGATCGCGGTCGCGCTTATGAGCGTCTCAGGGGTGGCCGCTGAGCCACCGCGGACCGCGCTCCCGGCGTACTGGATTGCGACGATGACGGTGACCAATCCCGAGGCGTTCGCGAAGGAGTTCATGCCTGTCGTGACCAAGGTATTTGCGGGGCACGGAGGGAAGTACCTCGCCCGCGGAGGTCGGGTCATGTCGCTGGAGGGCGCGCCGCCCCGACGGGTCGTCATCCTGGAGTTTCCGTCGGTGGAGGCCGCGCAGGCGGCGTATGCTTCGCCGGCTTACAAGGATGCCCGGAAGATCGGCGATCGGTACGCCGCGTTTGAGTCGATCGTGGTGGTCGAGGCGTTGGCGCCGTCGGCGCGCCCATGAAGGGTGAACCCTGCACGCGGCGGTCCCAGCCTGCTCCGGAGGCGGAGCGAAGCGGATCAAGCCGCGGCGCTCTTCGGCGCGCGGGTCCGGATTTCGCGGTTGCGGCGATGCTGCGCCGCTCGACTCGGGTGAGCGGACTTCAAGTGACAGCGCCGACAAGGTAGCCAACATAGGCCGATGAAGAGGGCTAACGTAGCCACCGCAGGGAGTCAGCTTTCGCGGCTTCTCCGCACGCATCCCCTGCGGGCGGCGGATGCGCTGCAGCTC
>CAZEJZ010000391.1:0-3650 GCA_964512415.1 uncultured Opitutaceae bacterium | reverse complement strand
GGTGGGTGCGGGCCGCGCGGCCGACCTGCGGTTCGTGGAATCGGTGGCGCGGACGATCGCGGAGGTGGCGGACTCACCCAAGATCATCGTCGAAAAGTCGACGATCCCCGTGCGGACGGCGGAGACGATCAAGGACATCCTCACCGCGAACGCGACGACGCGGGGCCTGGTCCACGCGGTGCTCTCCAATCCGGAGTTTCTCGCGGAAGGCACGGCGATCGCCGACCTGCTCAACCCGGATCGCGTGCTGATCGGTGGCGAGCGCACGGCGGCGGGCGAGACCGCGGTCCGGGCGCTGGTCGAGGTGTATGCCCGCTGGGTGCCGCGGGAGCGCATCATCACCACCAACCTCTGGTCATCTGAGCTCTCGAAGCTGGTGGCCAACGCGTTCCTCGCGCAGCGCATTTCCTCGATCAACGCGATCTCGGCGCTCTGCGAGGCGACCGGCGCGGATGTGGACGAGGTGGCGAACGCGATCGGGCGCGACTCCCGCATCGGCCCGAAGTTCCTCAAGGCCAGCGTCGGCTTCGGCGGCTCGTGCTTTCGCAAGGACATCCTCAATCTGGTGTACCTGTGCGAGACCTTCGGTTTGCCCGAGGTGGGCGCCTACTGGGATCACGTCGTGCGCATGAATGAGTGGCAGAAGCAGCGCTTCTCCGCCCGGATCGTCAAGACGCTGTTCAACAGCGTCGCGGACAAGCGCATCGCCGTCCTGGGCTTTGCCTTCAAGAAGGATACGAATGACACCCGCGAGTCGGCCGCGATCGCGGTGGTGCGGGAGTTGCTCGCCGAGCAGGCGCAGGTGGTGGTCTACGACCCGAAGGTCTCGGAGGCCGAGATTCGCCGCGACCTGCAGGCGGTGGGAGCCGACAGCCGCCGATTGTCCGTCGTCAACTCAGCCTATGCCGCCGCCGAGGGAGCGCACGCCGTTGCGGTGGTGACGGAGTGGGATGAATTCCGTACGCTCGATTTCGCGCGGATCTATCAGGCCATGACCAAGCCGGCGTTCGTCTTCGATGGACGGAACATCCTGCCGGCCGATCGCCTCCGCGAACTCGGCTTCCGCGTCTACGCGATCGGGCGCTAATCCGCGTCGGCGACGGCCGACGACTGGGACGGGGCTTGGTGCACCCGCGGGGTCCACGTGACATACTGCGGATCCTCGTGGAGAAAGGCGTCTGGCTCTGAGGTCTCGCGCAGGAGCGGCACATCCGCCGTGGCGCGCAGCAGTTGACCGATGTCGTACGGCACGCGCTGCGTCCCTGTTGGGAGCGGAGCCCAATGGCGGAAGTGCTCGGGCATGCAGCGCATGCCCGGGAGGTCCTGGGCCCCCACGCGTTGCACGGGCCGGGGAGTGCCGTCCGCGTCGCGGGCGACCAGATGCCACGAGTCGCGGCGTGCGTCGGCGATCACGGCCAGACCCGGCGCATGCGGTCCGCGGGCCACCAATGTCAGACTCTGGTAGGAAAAGCAGGACCGCGGTTTCAGCGTGGTCCAGGTGCGCAGCAGGACGGCGGTAGTGCGAATCCCGAGCAGGGATCCGGGACCCTCGCAAAAGATGAAGCATCCCGCGTGGAGAACGTCGCGACCGAGGGACTCCAGACCGCGGAAGAGCGACTCACCCGCTTCGGCGTCATGCTGTTGCCACGAACCGGCATCATCCGGGCCGGCCAGCCAGCCGACCTGCACCCGGGCCGAGGCGGCGTCGAGGACCAGGGCGGAGCCGTGGAGGGCAAGGACCGAGCGCAGGGAGGGCATGCGTTCCAGCGACCAATGGCGGGGGGCCGGGCCGAGGCAAGCGTGCAGAATCCGTCATTGACCGGCCTTCGTCGGAGGCGCATCGTCGCCGGTTTACCACCGATCCTTCCTTTCCTCTCTTCTTCGCCGTGAACATCGCAGTCCAAGACCAGTCCGTGACCCGCAAGAGCCTCGTCGTGACGCTCGAGGCGGGTGAGGTAAGCGCCCAGCATGCCGCCACCGTGGCCGAATTCGCGCGGATGGCCCGGCTCCCCGGGTTTCGTCCCGGCAAGGCCCCGACGGACATGGTGCTGAAGCGTTTCGGCAAGGAAATCGCCGACGAGTTCAAGCAGAAGGTCGTCTCGAAGGCCTACCAGGCCGGCCTCGCCCAGTCGAAGCTGGATGTCATGCAACTGGTCGACGCCGCCCCCGGCGAGCTCGCTTCGGGTAAGCCCGCCGAGATCCGCTTCACGGTCGACATCCGCCCGCAGTTTGAACTGCCGGCCTACGACGCCTTGGAGACGGAAGTCGGTCCGGTCGAAGCCACCGAGGAAGAGGTGGATCGCGCGATCGAGGCCATGCGGTCGGAGCGCGCCGATTTCCGGGTCGCGGAGCGCGCCTCGGCGAAGGGTGACTTCGTGAAGCTTTCCTATGAAGGCACGGTGGACGGCAAGCCCATCGCGGACCTTGCTCCGGACCGTCCGATCTATGGCAAGGCGCCGCAGACTTGGGAGGAAGTGGAGGGCTCCCAGGAGGGCTTGATTCCCGGCCTCGGAGGCAAGCTCAGCGGCCTCAAGGCCGGCGAGAAGACCACCGTCGAGATCGCCTTTCCGGCGGAGTTCGCTCCGCTGCCCGCGCTGGCGGGCGCCAAGGCGCAGTATGCCGTGGAGATCCTGGAGGTGCGCGAGCGCGTTCTCCCGGAGATCAACGAGGAGTTCCTGAAGTCGCACCAAGCGGACTCGCTCGACGCGCTGAAGACCAACGTGCGCAACTCGCTGCGCATGCAGAAGGAGCAGCAGAACCGGTCGCTCCAGCGGCGTCAGGTGACGGAGGCTCTTGTCTCCAAGCTCGATTTCGAACTTCCGGCCTCCCTGATCGACCTTGAGACGCAGGACGTGCTCCGCCAGTTCATCGAGGAGAACATGCGCCGCGGCGTGCCGCAGGAGCAGTTTGAGAAGGACAAGAAGGAGCTCTTCGAAGGTGCCCGCAAGGCCGCCGCCGCGCGGGTCAAGATGCAGTTGGTCCTGGGTCGCATCGCCGACCAGGAGGGCATCAAGCTCACCGAGAACGACATGAACACCTTCATCTATCGCGAATCGATGCGTTCGGGGGTGTCGGCCGACAAGCTGGTGAAGCAGCTCTCGAAGGATCGCGAGCAACTGCGCTCGATGCAGCAGAACATCATTCTGGACAAGACGGTTGAATTCCTGGTCTCCAAAGCTAAGGTTACCACCAAGGCAGTCGAGACCTTGAATCCTTCCTCGTGAGTTCGTACTACATCCCTTACGTCATTGAAAACACCGGCCGCGGCGAGCGGTCGATGGACATCTACAGCCGGCTCCTGAAGGACCGAATCATCTTCATCGGCACGCCGATCGACGATGGCGTGGCCAACAGCGTCATCGCCCAGTTGCTCTTCCTGCAGATGGAGGACGCGAAGAAGGATATTCACCTCTACATCAATTCGCCGGGGGGGATCGTGACCGGGGGGATGGCGATCTACGACACGATGAACTTCCTGCAGTGTGACATCGTCACCTACTGCGTGGGCATGGCGGCGAGCATGAGCACCGTGCTGCTGGCCGCGGGAACCAAGGGAAAGCGCTTCGCCCTGCCAAACAGCCGGGTGATGATCCATCAGCCGAGCGGCGGTGCCGGAGGTCAGGCCGCCGATATTGCGATCGCGGCGCGCG
>CAZEJZ010000390.1:0-3655 GCA_964512415.1 uncultured Opitutaceae bacterium | reverse complement strand
TGTTCGGCGAAGGTCGCCACGAGCTCGGGCGCGGTCTCCTCCGCGAAGCAGATGAGCCGGACCGTGCCGCCCGCCGCGCGGATCCGCTCCGCCACCAGCGCCGGGTAGCGCCCCTGGCCGGCGATCAGCCCCACCGGGCGGCGGAGATCGAAATCGGCGGGCAGGAAGGCGGACACGGGCATGGGGGCGGAGACGGGCGTGGTGCGGATTACTCGACCACGAGATTGAGGATCTTGCCGGGGACGAAGATCACGCGCTTGAGCGTCTTGCCCTCGAGGAACGCGGCCACCTTGGGCTGCTCGCGGGCGAGCGCGACGGCCTCCTCCTGCCCGGCGCCGAGCGCCGCGCGGACTTCACCGCGGTGCTTGCCGTTCACCTGGACGACGATTCGCTGCTCGTGGCTGACGCATTTGGACGGATCAAAGACCGGCCACGGGGCCGCGCCCACGGAGCCGGATCCGCCGAGGCGGGCCCAGAGCTCCTCACCGAGGTGGGGAGCGAACGGTGCGAGGAGCTGGACAAAGCTGCGCACGGTCGAGGGTTTGAGCGCGGGTGCCTCCTGCAGCGCATTCAGGCACACCATCATCTGCGAGATCGCGGTGTTGAAGCGCAGCGCCTCGATGTCGTCGCCGACCTTCTTGATCGTCTCGTGCAGGAGTTTCTCCAACTCGGGGGACTCGACGGCGGCCTCGTTCAGGCGGGCCGCTGGCTCGCCCTCCGGACCGACCACAAGTCGCCATGCCTTGTGCAGGAAGCGATGGACGCCCTCGATGCCGCGGGGGTTCCACGGCTTCATCGCCTCCAGCGGGCCGAGGAACATCAGGTAGAGGCGCAGCGAGTCGGTGCCGTGACTCGCGATGATCGTGTCTGGATTGACGACGTTTCCGCGGCTCTTGGACATCTTTTCGCCGTCCTCACCGAGAATGATGCCTTGATGGAAGAGTTTCCGGAACGGCTCGGGCTGGGGGACGGCGCCGATGTCGAAGAGGACCTTGTGCCAGAAGCGCGCGTAGAGCAGGTGGAGCACCGCGTGTTCGGCGCCGCCCACGTAGAGGTCGGGCACGCCCCAGTAGCGCTGCGCCTCGGGTGAGGCGAAGGCGTGGTCGTTGCGCGGATCGAGGAAGCGCAGGTAGTACCAGCACGAACCGGCCCACTGCGGCATCGTGTTCGTCTCGCGCCGGCCCCGGATCCAGTCGGCGCCGTCGGGTCGCGCCGCGCTTGCGGGCCGGGATTCGCCGGTGCGGAGATTGCACCAGATTTCGAGCCAGTCCGTGACGTTGGCCAGCGGGCTCTCGCCGGTGCCGCTGGGCAGGTAGCTCTGGACGTCCGGCAGGGTCAGGGGCAGGGCCGCCTCCGCGAGTGGCAGCGCATACCAGGTCTTTCCGTCGTGGTTATCCCGATACGTGACCGGATGCTCCGGCAGGCTGGTACCCATCGCCGCGGCGGAGCGGTAGTCGGTCTCGGTGACCCAGATGATCGGGAACGGCTCGCCCCAGTAGCGCTGGCGGGAGAAGAGCCAGTCGCGGAGCTTGTAGTTGACCGTCGCGCGACCCCGGCCCTGCGTCTGCAGATCGGCGGTGATGCGGCGCTTGGCCTCCTCCCACGGCAGGCCCGTGTAGGTGCCCGAGCCCGCGAGTTTCCCGGAGCCGGTGTAGGGGAGGGACGCGGGCTCGGCGGTGCCGCCGTCGGGTTCGATCACTTGAATGATCGGCAGTTGATAGCGGACCGCGAATTCGTGGTCGCGTTCATCGTGCGCCGGCACGGCCATGATCGCGCCCGTGCCGTAGCCCATCAGGACGTAGTCGGCGACCCAGATCGGAATGCGGTTCCCGTTGACCGGGTTGATCGCGTAGGAGCCCGTGAAGACGCCGGACTTGTCCTTGGCGAGGTCGGTGCGCTCCAAGTCGCTCTTGCTGGCGGCGCGGCGTCGGTACGCCTCGACCTCGGCGGCCTGCGCTGGCGTGGTCAGGGAGGGGACGAGCGGATGCTCTGGGGCGACGACCATGTAAGTCGCGCCGAAGAGGGTGTCGGGCCGGGTCGTGAAGACCTTGAGATCGCCGAGCGCCTGGTTTTCGAGGGCGAAGAGCAGTTCAGCGCCCTCGCTGCGACCGATCCAAGCCTCCTGCATCCGCTTGGTCGAGTCGGGCCAGTCCACGTCCTTCAGATCGGCGAGCAGGCGCTCCGCGTAGGCGGTGATCCGCAGGACCCACTGGCGCAGGCTGCGGCGCTCGACCGGGAAGCCGCCGACCTCGGACTTGCCGTCGACGATTTCCTCGTTGGCCAGGACGGTGCGAAGTTCCGGGCACCACCAGACGGGCCGCTCGTCGACGTACGCGAGGCCGCGGCGGAAGAGCTGCAGGAAGATCCATTGGGTCCAGCGAACGTAGCGAGGATCCGTGGTGTCGATCTCGCGCTCCCAGTCGTAGCTGAAGCCGAGCGCCTTGATCTGCCGGCGGAAGTTCGTGATATTGTTCTGCGTGTTGCTCGCGGGGTGCGTCCCCGTCTTGACGGCGTGCTGCTCCGCCGGGAGTCCGAATGCATCCCAGCCGATGGGGTGCAGGACTGAGAAGCCCTTCGCGCGTTTGTAGCGGGCGATGATGTCGGTCGCCGTGTAGCCCTCGGGATGCCCGATGTGCAGGCCGGCGCCCGAGGGGTACGGGAACATGTCCAGCACGTAGTACTTGGGCTTCGCCGGATCCTCACTGGCGCGGAACGAGTGGTTCCGTTCCCAGAAAGTCTGCCAGTGCGGTTCGATCTGCAGAAAGTCGTAGTCCTTGCAATGCGTTGCCATTTGGAAATTTCCCACTGAGGTTGGTTCTTTCACGGTGCACGTCAACGGGAGAGCGGAGCCGACAAAGCTGGCTCTTGCGGATCGAGCCGAAGTCGCCAGCGTCGGGGTCAATTCACATGTTCACGGGACTCGTCGAGGAATCCGGTCGGGTGGTGGAGTTCTCCGCGTATTGCGGGCAGCACGTGCTGCGCGTCGAGGCCCAGCGGGTGCTCGACGGACTCGCCCTTGGTGACTCGATCGCCGTGAACGGGTGCTGCCTGACCGTGGCGGCGCGCGAGGGGAACGTGCTCCAGTTCGACCTGCTCGCCGAAACCCGGCGCGTGACCAGCCTCGCCGCGTTGGTTCCGGGGAGCCGGGTCAACCTGGAGCGCAGCCTCGCCTACGGCGGCCGCATGGGCGGGCACTTCGTCACCGGACACGTCGATGCGGTGGGCACGATCGAGGTGTTCGAGCCCCGCGGCGCGGATCACTACCTGCGCGTCAAGGTCCCGGCAGGGGCTGGGCGCTATCTCATCCCGAAGGGGAGCATCGCGATCGACGGCGTGTCTCTGACCGTGGCGGAGGCGGGCGCGGATTCGGTCGGCGTCTGGCTCATTCCCCACACGCTTGCCGTGACCAACCTGCACACGCGGCGGGTGGGTGACATCGTCAATTTGGAGTTCGATGTGCTCGGGAAGTATGTCGAGCGCATGCTGGAGGCGAGGTTGAGCCAGGCGCCCGTCGAGCCGGGCACCTCCTGAGTCCGATGGATGCGATCCTCGAAGCGCTCTCATCGGAACTGCGTCGGCTCAAGGCGGCCGGCGTGAAGACGGTCGCCATCTCGCCGGAGTCGCTGGCCACGCTGCGGCGACTGGCGGAGGCGGC
>CAZEJZ010000389.1:0-3657 GCA_964512415.1 uncultured Opitutaceae bacterium | reverse complement strand
CGGAAGATGTTGATGGCGGACGTGAAACCCTCCGAAACCGGGCCCGTGAGGTCGAACAGCGTCGGGGCGCTGAAGGACTCGGAATACGTGCCGCGGACGGCAAACTCGTCGTTGAAGGGCAGCCAGCGGAGGCTGTACTTCGGCACGAACGGATCGTCCGTCTTGCTGTAGATTTCCTTGCGGGCCGCCAGCGAGATGTCGACCACCTTGAAGCCAGGACGCGCGTTCGCCTTGTCGAAAATCGGCACCCGGACCTCGGCAAAGAAGCCGTCGGTGTTCGAATTGGCGGAGTAAGGCTGACGCGGGGTGGCCTGCAGCCAGCCGCCGCTGCGGTCATAGCGGTCGTTCGTGAACGACAGCGCCTCGCGACGCGTGTCGGCGCCAATGGCCGCGGAAACCGGGCCGCCGGGGATGTCGAAGAGCTCGCCCGTGAGGCGAGCGTCGAAGCCGACGAGTTCGCTGACGTAATCACGGTACTGCGTGCCGACGAAGCTGGCCACCACGCCCGGAGCCTGGACGCGCGCGAACGGATTGTAGGCACCCGAGGCGACCGCAGCGGTGTAAGCGGCCGCGTCGATCAGGTTTTCGTTGCGGAAGTTGCTCACCGTGCGGTTGAAGTTCGAAGCCACTTCGTAGTTCCACGTGCCCACCAGCGGACCCTTGAAGCCGACGACTCCACGGGTCGCCGTGGTGTCGTTGGCGTAGATACGCGGGTTGGTGATGAAGCGATTGCGCGCGGTCACCGTGACGTTGAACGGATTCGAGGGCACGGAGCCGGCGACGGCGCCGGACACCGGCTGGGCGTTGAGGACGGACACCGTGCTCGTCGTCGAGTAGATGAAGTCGGCGAAGAGGGTGGTTTTCTCCGTGAGGCGGTGATCGATCGCCGCCACCACGCTCCGGCGCTGGGCGTCGATCAGCAGCGTCGGGTAGGACGCCAGATCGAAGAACTGCTGGGCTCCGGTCTGATCGAGCGGACCGCGGTAGATGCCCTGCGCCACCGCCTGCTCGGGCGTAAGGTCGAGGTTCAGCGGCGGGGCGTTCAAGCTCGGGTTGAGGTAGTACCAGACGGTACCGATGTTCACGACACCGGCGTAGGTCGGCGAACGGAACAGGCCGCGCGCCCACGTGCGATCCTTCTGGACGAGCGGATCGCTCTTCTTCCACTCCGTGGAAAGCGTGATCTGCGTCTTGTCCGTGCCGGCACCGAAGACACCGAAATAGCTGCGCTCAGCATACTTGCCTTGGTTCGGGCTGAAGCCGTAGCGGCCACCGACCTCGGCTCCGCGGTAGTTGGTCTTCAGGATGACGTTGACCACGCCCGACACGGCGTCAGAGCCGTACGTCGCGGAAGCGCCATCGGAGAGGATCTCCAAGCGCTCGACCGCGGAGATCGGGATGAGGCTGACGTCGACGAAGTTCGCGCCGCCGCTCGCCGTCACCGGCGAGACCGCCGCACGACGGCCGTTGATCAGCACCAGCGTCGCACGATTGCGCAGCGAAACCGCCGAGCCACCGTTCGAGGAACCGGAGGAAATGTTGCCGTTGTCGGAACCAATATTGTTCGCGCCGTAGAAGAACGGTTCGGTCTTCTTCAGGACCTGCAGGAGGTCATTCGAAACACCGGAGTTCTTGATGTCGACGGACGTGATGACGGATACCGGGATCGCCGGTGTGTCAGCCGCCATCGGAATGAGCGAACCGGTGACAACGAACTTCTCGAGCTTCACCTCTTCATCCTGTTTCTTGGAGGACGAATTGGCCGGCGTGGTTTGAGCGTACGCGCTCAGCGAAGCCAGGACTCCCAGCCCCAGGGCGAGGGTATGGGAGTACCGAGCCTTCGTGCGTAGACGATGGATCATGGTGGTGTGGTTGTGGTTTGGGTGTATGCGCGAGGGAGCTTTCACTCACTCCACGCAAGTGTTGAACAAACGGAACCTTACAGTAACACACACTCGCCGCGAGCGAAATCCCTCAGCCAAAAAACTATTCAGTGGCAAAAGCCATTCACTAGTTTTTAGGCAAACCGAGGTATTGATCCACGATCCACTTGGTCTTTTCCAAGGTGACTTGATTGGACTCGTCGTTCCAAGCGAAGAACGTTTCGTAAACGAACGAGGGTGTCAGGTAGACAAGGACAAGGGCGAGGAACGCGGTCCGCCACGTTCGACTTTCCATCGCCGAAAGCAGTCCCACCACCGCAAACGGCATCAGCAGGGTGACGGGAATCGTGGTCTTCAGTCCCCATGGATTGAGGTGTCCGAGGTAGACGAAACACATGGCCAGCAAGAGAGCGAGAAAGCCACCCGCGGCCCACCACGTCAGTCGGCCCCGCCAGGCGAGTCCGGCGAGGACGAGCGCGATGAGTACGTACTCACGGCCCACCGAAATCGCAAAATTGGCGATGTTGTTGTTGACTGACAGAATGTTGGCGAATCCGTCCTGCAGCGTCTTGCCGGCGAAGAAGGCCACGGCCTGAAGGCCAACGACCGTGGCGAGACCGAGTTCCAAGGCAAAGCGCGGGCCTTCCGAGCGCAGCCAGGTCCAGCGGTAGCGCTCCTGAAACTGGATCACCGCGAGGAATGCCACCGCCCCGAGGCCAAACAGCGCAAACGGAACACCTCCCATCAGGAGTGCCACCAGAAGGGCCCACGGCGCTCGGTCCACGGCCCGGACAAAGGGGAGAAACAGAGCCAAGCCTACCGCCCCGGCCGCGAACTGGGACGGCACCCAATTCCACAGACTCACGGCGTTCTGCACCTGAAAGGGAAAGAAGGAGTAAAAAACCCCGTCGTAGTGGGGCCCGATGTTCGGGATTGAACCGCGCCGGATCCACTCGAGGAAAAACTCTCCGCCGCCCCACATCGGAAGCAACAGGACCGCGAGGCTGGCCTCCCGCTCCGAAAGAGGCCGCGGCGTCCCGCGCCACAGTTGCGGCACCGCGCCCAGCAACAAGACCACCGACCAGAGCAGAAGCACCAGACTGCTGACGCTCATCAAACCCGCCAACACTCGCGCCGTCGCGTCCGGCGCGTAGTTCGGCACGAACCAGTGCAGCGGGGTCGCCGCCATCACCGCAGGCAGGTAGGGCATGTAGTAATAGTTGAGCCGGTAAAGAGACGGAATCGGCGCGCCCGGCTCTCGCTCATCAAAGAGGAAGCCCGTCGCATGGGGTTCCCACGGGTCTTGGTAGAGCGACAACAGTACCGACCGGTGCTTGGCCCAGTCCCCCAAGAACGCTTCTCCGTGGTAAAGCCTTGAATGGGAAAGGGCAAGGAACAGCACCAGCGCAAGCACCGCCCAGCCATTCACCACCACCGGAGCAAACACCCCGGCCTCCCGCATCGCAGGCAAACGCCGCGAGGCCAGCCAGGCACCCGCCCCCAACGCCACGAGCCCACCACCCAGCCATGCCCCGCTCACCGGCAGGGTCACCATGTACAGGGCCATCAGCCCCGCCATCACCCACAAAAGCCACTGATACAGCCGGAGCAGGAGCTCCGATGTGAACTCCAACCTGAAGGTCATCGCTTCTCGAAGACGCCGACAATCCACGCTCCACCCACCCGCAAACCACCGCGCACGCGGCGGAAGGACGCAAAGAGGCGCGCCAGATCTCGACCCGTCTTGAAGCGGTCTGGCTGCGAATCAATGTCC
>CAZEJZ010000388.1:0-3658 GCA_964512415.1 uncultured Opitutaceae bacterium | reverse complement strand
GGACGGCGGGCTCCCTCGCGGGAGCCGCGCCGTGTCGGGTCACTTCGCGAGGAAGATCGCGTAGAACGCGACCGCTTCGGCGAGCGCCATGCCCAGGATGGACTGGACGAGGATCTTGCCCGAAGCGCCGGGGTTGCGGCCGACGGCCTCAACGGCCTTGGTGCCGACGAGACCCACGCCAATGGCGGCGGCGAGACAGCCGAACGCGCCCTGAATGCTGCCGGAGATTTCCGCGAGAACGGTGATCATGATGGTATTTTGTGTCTGAGGGTTATGGTTGGATTTCCGCCGTGCGCACTAACAAGGGCACGCTCCCGACGGGAAAGGGTTCGACGAATCAGTGCGCGGCCTCCGCCTTCTTCTCGCCGTGGCCATGGCCATGGCCACCGCCGTGCGACTCGTCATGGCCGTCGCCGTGATTGCAGATCAGGCCAATGTACACGCTCACCAGCAGCGTGAAGACCAGCGCCTGCACGAAGCCGATCAGCAGCTCCAGGAAATAGAAAGGCACCGGAAGGATGAACTTCTGCATGCCCAGCATCGCGTGAATCAGGTTCTCACCGCCGAAGACGTTTCCGAAAAGACGGAACGAGAGCGACACCGGGCGGAACGCGATCGAGATGAGTTCAATGATGCCGACCGCAAAGAAGATCACGAAGAGAAAATAATAAATCACCTTCGGGATTTCGTTCTTGTCCGCCTTATTCCCGAAGATGTCGAACAGCACCACCCGCGGACCGGCGTAGCGCATGATGAAGTAGAACCACGCCACGAACGCGACGAGCGCCAGCGCGATCGTGCCATTCATGTCCGCATTCCCCGGGCGCACCACATCCTGCCAGTGACCGCTCGCCGCATCCCAATGCTTGACCGTGCCGACACCAGGCAGGAGGCCGCTCCAGTTCTGGATCAGGATGTACGTGAACAATCCCACCAGCAGGGGAAACGTCTTCCGCGCCACCTGACTGCCCACGATCGGCGCCGTCAGATCCAGCACCCCTTGCACAAGATTCTCCACGACCGCCTGACCCCGCGACGGCACCAACTTGGGACGCCCGACCGCCAGCCGCACGATCACGATCAAACCGAACGCGATCACCCAGCTGGTGACCATGCTGTTCGTCACCGGGAGGCCGCCGATGCGGAACAGTGGCTCGGCCGCCGTCGCGACACCATGATCCGCCCCCGCCGCGAACGCCGAAGCGCCGGACGCCAAGAAAGTGAGAAGAGCGGCAAACGAAGGGAGCCTGAACATGGTCGCGAAGGTGGGACCGGCGGTGACCGGAAAGGGTCACACGAAGCCAACCGTCCCCAGACCGTCAACTCCCGAAATCAAGTCCTTACCCCGGAAGCGCATGGAATAAGCGCCGCATGCACCCCACTGCAGCCAACTAATTCCCCGGCTACTCCCCCACCGTAACCCCCTTTTCCGTCCTCACCCTGAGGCGGAACGCGGCTTGGAAACGCTGACGCAGGCCATCCAACTCCTCATCCTGCCCGAAACGCCGTTCAAACTCCCACCCTGACTCGTTGCCATTAAAGGTGCCCGTTTGCATCAACGGAGATCGCTTCACGGCCTTTAGTAAAACTCGATTGCGTTATTTATAACTCTTTTTTATTCAATATGATAAAAAAATAATGAAGCATTTCAATCCCGATCGGGTGGGACGGGGTAAATCCCCTAAGGGGATGCGATGAGATCTGGCCTTTGGACGGCGGTGCAACCCACCCGAGGACGGCGCCGGGGTCCGACCCGGATGCTTTGGGAGACCTTCGCGCGGGAGATCAGCGTCAGCGTTGCCCCGTCGAGCGGAACCGGTCCCGGCTGCTCCTTCGTCCGATCATGCCTTCGCTCTGCCCCGCGTTCGATCCCGCCGGCCGGAAAAAAAAGATTCAACCGCCGCGCCGCAGTTCGCCTCCGTGCCGACACGCCGTCCCACCGCGTCCGCGATCGGCCCGGCTCGACCAGTGCCCGGAGCCGGATTCGAACCGGCACTTCCTCACGGAAATTCGATTTTAAGTCGAAAGCGTCTACCGTTCCGCCATCCGGGCGAGACTGAACCGCTCCGTCCTACCCCGTCGCGCCGCCGGGAAGCGAGCCGGAACTCGGCCCGCCCGGACCGGCTCCGGAACTTCGCCGTTCCGCATGCCCCGGCGCACACGCCGGCCCGCACGGCCCCGCCCACGAGGAATGCTTCATCGCCCAGTCGATTCGCACCGAGGTCAGGGTCTTGACCTAGGGGTTCTGCTCGCTTCCCTTCCGGTCGAACACGAGGATCATAGCGAAGGAGTTCGAACATGGATTCTGAGACAAAACCGTCCTCCCGGACGCCGTCACCGAGACGTTCGGAGCGCCTCGTCGGCGGGATCCTGACGGGGCTCGTCGGCGGAGTCCTGCTGGTGTGGTTGGCGAGCTGGTTCACCCAGTCAGCGCTGTCGGGGACGCAGCTGGTCCAGCAACTCGCCGAAGCCCGTGAGATTCTGACGGCGTGGGACCTCCTTGCCATTCCGGTCCTAATCCTGCTCGTCCTCAGCTGGCATGAGATCGGGCATCTTCTCGCCGGCCTGTCGCAGGGAATGCGATTCCTGCTGTTGATCGTCGGACCCTTCGGCTGGCATGCGTCGGCCTCCGGCATCCGCTTTCAGTGGAACACCAACGTGGCGTTCATGGGAGGGCTCGCGGCCGCCGCGCCGACTCAGACCGGAGCGTCCCTGCGTCGACAATTTCTGGTGCTGATCGCGGGGGGGCCGGCTGCCAGCCTCTTCCTCGCCCTGCTCGCCTTTGCGCTGGCATTCGTATCCGACCCGCGCTTTGTGGCCTACTTCACGTGGACCGGGGCCGTATCGTTCGGAATCTTCTTGGTCACCCTCATCCCCGTGCGCGCGGGCGGATTCATGAGCGATGGCCTGCAGATCATCGATGTCCTCCGCGGCGGCAACGCCGTCGTCGAACGAGGCGCGCTGATGCAGATCTTCGCCCAGAGTCTGGCGGGCGTTCGTCCGCGTGAGTGGGACGCGTCAGCCATCGAGTCTCTGGCGAGGATTGAGGCCGAGGATCCCCTGCGGCGCAGCGGCGGCTCCCTGTATCTGCTCGCCCGGGCCATGGATTCCCAGCAGTCCGATGACCTCGCGCACTATCGGAATCAACTGACGGAGCGCGTCGACACCTATCCCTCGGGGTTCAAGCAGTGGATCCATGTCGAACTCGCCATCTGTGGCTGGCTGGCGGGGGACGCGGCCGCCGCGCGGCGGCATCTGGAGCTGGGCAAGGGCGGGTTCGTCGAGAAATCCCGGCGTCTCCTCGCGCAGGCGGCCTTGGCCCAACTCGAAGGACGACACGAGGACTGCGAGCGGGATCGCCTGCTCGCACTCAAGGAACTGGCAAAGACGTCCGACCTCGGACAGGAGAAGCTGACGGAAGATCAGCTCGCGAGGCTGCAACGCGGATCCTGAGCCTCGATTGCCGAGGCAGCGTGACGTCTCGATCGGCGCCGCCCGCCGGTCCGCCGCGCCGGGATCAACACCAGGTCGCAAAAGGTCCGATCACGCCAGCACGCTCTTGATCACGTGCCCGTGCACGTTGGTGAGCCGCTGCTGGAGGCCGTTGAAGTAGAAGGTCAGCCTCTCGTGATCGAGGCCGAGCAGGTGGAGCACGGTG
>CAZEJZ010000387.1:0-3660 GCA_964512415.1 uncultured Opitutaceae bacterium | reverse complement strand
GCGGGTGCGGTGAACGTGTAGTCTCCATCGGCACGCCCGAAGCGCGCCTAAAGGGCCCCGCTGCCGCAAAACCTTCGACAAAAGACCCCCGCCCGGCTTTCATCAGGGGTTCAGGCTATGAAAACCTTCTACGTCACCACCGCGATCGACTACACGAACGGGTCACCGCATCTGGGGCACGCCTATGAGAAGGTGCTGACCGACGTCATCGCGCGCTTCCGCCGCCTGATGGGGACCCCGGTCTGGTTCCTCACCGGGACCGACGAGCATGGGCAGAAAGTGCAGCAGAGCGCCCGGCGTAACAATGTTCAGCCGCAGGAGTTTGTGGACGCGATTAGCGGCGAGTTCCGGGCCCTGTGCGCCAAGCTGGATATCTCGAACGACGACTTCATCCGCACCACGGAGGACCGGCACAAGCGGGTGGTCCAGTCGATCCTGCAGCAGCTCTTCGACCAAGGCGATATCTACAAGGCCGACTACACGGGCTTCTACTCCACGCGTCAGGAGCAGTTCCTGCAGGAGAAGGACCGCAATCCGGACGGATCGTGGCCGGAGATCTTTGGTGAGGTGACGCAGATCACCGAGTCGAACTACTTCTTCCGCCTCGCGCGGCATCAGGCTTGGCTGGCGGAGCACATCCGCTCGGATGAGGACTTCATCTTCCCGCGCTACCGGGCGAAGCAGGTGCTGGAGTTTCTCAAGGAACCGCTGAACGACCTCTGCATTTCCCGTCCGCGGGAGCGCCTCGAGTGGGGCATCCCGCTGCCCTTCGATTCTGAGTTCGTGACCTACGTCTGGTTTGACGCGTTGCTGAACTACTACTCGGCCGTGGCGGACAAGCCGGGGATTTGGCCGGCCGACTTCCATGTGATCGGCAAGGACATCCTGGTACCTCCGCACGCCGTGTACTGGCCGATCATGCTGAAGGCGTCCGGGATCGCGCTGCCGAAGTCGATCCTCGCGCACGGTTGGTGGTCGATCAACGGCGCCAAGATGTCGAAGAGCACCGGCAACTTCATCGACGCGGCGGCGTACTGTGACACCTACGGGGTGGATGCGCTGCGTTACTTCCTCATGCGGGAGATGAGCGTGGGCCAGGACAGCGATTTTTCGCAGGCGCAGTTTCTCACGCGCTATAACACCGAGCTCGCGAACAACCTCGGCAACTTGGTCAACCGCACGCTGAATATGACCAACCGCTTCGCCGCAGCCGTCGTCCCCGAGGCGGGTCCGGCGGAGGCGCCGGAGCAGGAGTTGCGGGCCCTCTGGGAGCAGACGCGCGATGACGTGATTGCGCTGCATGAATCATTTCAGTTCCACGTCGCGCTGGAGCGGACCTTTGCGTTCGTCACGGCGACGAATGCGTACATCGACAAACTGGCGCCATGGAAGCTCGGCAAGTCGACGGAGGCGGCGGATCAGGCGCGGCTGCGCACCGCGCTCGCCACGATCGCGGAGGCCCTGCGTCTGGCGTCGACCCTGCTGGCGGCGGTGATGCCGACCACGGCGGACAAGATCCGCGGTGTGCTGGGCTATGCGCCGACGGCCGCGTGGCGGGATGAACTCAACTGGGGAACGAGCCTCGCGGGGCGCAAGGTCGCTGCGACGGCGATTCTCTTTCCTCGCCCCAACGGGTGAAGATTCTCCCGGTCAATCCAGCGGACAATGCGTCCCCGGAGCGGCTGGCGGCGTTCCTGGAACAGTGTCGCGAAGTTGCTCGGCGCGACCGGCACGGCAAGTTGGTGAGCATCGCCGTGGCGGTCGAGGCCCTCGATCCCCTCGCAGTGCTGGAATCGATTTACGCCCCGGGCGAGTTGCACTTCTATGCGGAGAACCCGGCGCTGGATTCGGCGATCGCCGGGGCGGAGGCGCTGCTGGTGCGGGAGGCTGCGGGGCCGGGACGATTTGCGGAGATTCAGGCGTGGGCGGACGAGGTGTTCGCGCACACGCTGGCGGTGGGGGCGGTCGATGCGCCCTTCGGGGGGCCGCACCTCTTCGCCAGTTTCGCCTTCCAGCATGCAGTCGAGTCCGGCGAACCCTTTCCGGCGGCGCGAGCGTTCGTGCCCCGCTGGCAGGTGGCGCGGGCGGGGGAGTCGACGACGGCCGTGGCGAATGTGTGGTTGGAGCCCGAGGCGGACATCGCGCCGTTGGCTGAGCGCGTGTGGCGGGCGCACCGCAAGTTTTCCGGATTCGAGTATGCGGCGTCGGCGGGAGCGGAGCTGCGGACCGAGACCGCGCCGCGTTCGGAGTCGCGCGGCGTGGCGTCGCGGGAGGCTGGCGATTATCGAGCGGCGGTCACGGATGCCCTGCGCCGGATTACCGCGGGTGACTTCCAGAAGATCGTGCTCGCCCGGGCGCGGGACCTGCGGATGGAGGCGCCGCTCCATCCCCTGCGGGTGCTGAACGGCCTGAGGCAGCGTTTTCCGGCCTGCTATGCCTTTTCGGTGGGGGACGGTCGTGGCCGCAGCTTCATCGGCGCGAGCCCGGAGCGTCTCGTGCGCGTGAGCCGCGGCATCCTCGAGACCGAGGCGCTCGCCGGCTCGGCCCGGCGCGGGACGGGAGCGAGCGAGGACGCGGCCTTGGCACACGCGCTTCTGCGCAGCGAGAAGGACCTGCGCGAGCACCGCCTCGTCCTCGAGTCGATCGCCCGGCGCCTGGCCCCCCTCGGCATGACGGTGGACCTTACTGCGCGCCCGACCCTGCGGCGGCTGGCGAACGTGCAGCACCTCGCCACGGCGGTGCGCGTTCCCCTGCCGGACGGAGTGCGCCTGCTGGATGCGCTGGCGGTCCTGCACCCCACGCCGGCGGTGGGAGGGACGCCGCGCGAGGCCGCGATCGCGGCGATCCGGGGCCTGGAGGGCTTCCCGCGCGGTCTGTATGCCGGCGCGCTGGGATGGATGAACGGCCGCGGAGGCGGGGAGTTCTTCGTCGGCATCCGCAGCGCGTTGATCGAGGGAAACCATGCCCGCGTGTACGCGGGGGCGGGGATTGTGGCTGGATCGACGCCGGAGCAGGAGTTCGCCGAGACCGAGCTGAAGTTTGCGGCCCTGGTGGGCGCGCTCGCTGGGGCGGGCGCGGCCGCGAATTGACGTTTCCTCCGGCCGGAACCTCGTTACCGTTTCCCCATGGCCGACCCGGGATCCGCGTTTGACCGTCGCACCACGAACACGCTGTGGAGCAGCGTGCTGGTCGAGACCCTCTCGCGCCTCGGACTGGAGCAGGTTGTCCTGTCCCCGGGGTCCCGTTCGACGCCCTTGGCGCTGGCCTTCGCGCGGCATTCGCGGATTTCCCGGACCGTGATGGTGGACGAGCGCTCGGCAGCGTTCTTTGCCCTCGGGTTGGCGCGCCGTTCGCGGCGTCCGGTGGCGCTGGTGTGCACCAGCGGCTCGGCGGTGGCGAACTACTTCCCGGCGGTGGTGGAGGCGCATGAGGCGGGGGTCCCGCTTCTGCTCCTCACGGCGGATCGGCCGCCCGAGATGCGGGCGTGCCACTCGGGCCAGACGATCGACCAGCAGAAGATCTTTGGTGACTACGTCCGCTGGCAGCACGAAGTCGCGGTGCCCGAGGCGTCGCTCCCGATGCTGCGTGACCTCCGGCAGACCGGATTGCAGGCGTGGCGGGCTGCGCTCGGCGTGCCCGCGGGCCCGGTGCATCTGAATC
>CAZEJZ010000386.1:0-3666 GCA_964512415.1 uncultured Opitutaceae bacterium | reverse complement strand
GGCCGGCGAAGTCCGCGGGCGACGAAAGGAAGTGTCGGTCCTCTCGGATCTCGAGTTCGAGATGGAGCGTCGCCGCCGCTTCCTTGAGCGCCTCCTGCACACGCCACTCACCCGGCTGCACCACGATCAGTCGCTCCGGTTGAAGCCGACGCGCGGCCCGCTGCAACTCGCCCGCCAGCGTCTGCGTGTTCTCGCCGTCATCCAGCTCGGTGTAGTGCACCCGGTAACCCGCCTTCCCGGCGCGATCACGAAAGTGCCGCATCGCGGAGAGAAACAGCGTGGTGCGGACCTGCGTCGACCAGACGTTCTCCGACTCGCCGACCACCTCGGCCATCCAGACGACGTCCCGTTTCGCGTCGAGACCGTCGAATGCCGCCGACCCAAGATCGAGCTGATCTCCGAGGACGAGGATGAGGTGGCGGACGGAGCGCATGGCGGCGACGTGAGGCATCGTCACGCCCGGAGGCTCTGGAACGCACTCAGCGCCTCGGCGCGCGCCTTGGCGTGGTCGACCACGGGACGTGGGTAGGACTCGCCCAATCGGACGCCGGCGGCGTGCAAGACCGTCTCGGGGGCGGACCACGGCTGATGGATGAACCGCGCCGGAAGTCGCGCCAACTCAGGGCACCACCGCCGGACGTACTCGCCTTCTCCATCGAACTTCTCGCCCTGCAGGACGGGGGCGAAGATGCGGAAATAGGGCGCGGCATCCGCGCCGCAACCCGCGCTCCACTGCCAACCGAGCGTGTTGCTTGCGAGATCGGCGTCCACCAGCGTGTCCCAGAACCACCGCGCCCCGTGGTTCCAAGAGAGCCGCAGGTGCTTCACCAGGAACGACGCCACGATCATCCGCACGCGATTGTGCATCCAGCCAGTCGCCCAGAGTTGCCGCATCCCGGCATCCACGATCGGGTAGCCCGTGCGGCCGCGCTGCCACGCCTTGAGCAAGCGGCCCCCGGGATCATCCCGCCACGGGAATCGGGCGAACTCCGACCGGAGCGGCTGCTCGGCCGTCTGCGGGAAATGGTACAGCAGATGGTGGGCGAACTCGCGCCAGCCGACCTCCGCAAGGAACTTCGCGACGCCCACGTTCGCCGGAAACACGCCGCGATCACGCCCCAGTTCGGCAGCCGCTGCCCAGATCTGCCGCGGGCCGATTTCGCCGAAGTGCAGATGGGGCGAAAGCCGCGAGACGCCCTCGATCGACGGGATGTCCCTCGCCTCTCCGTACCGCGCGACCTCATGCTGGAGGAAGCGATCAAGGCGCTGACGCGCCCCCGCCTCGCCAGGCGTCCAGACCTCCGGGAAGCCGCGATCCCATGGAATCGTCGGTCGGAGCTCCAAGTCGTCCAATGAAAGAGATCGTGGCCAGCGTGCCGGTGCGGGCAGCGCGCCCCTTTTCTCCGCAACGGGTGCCGTGATCGGCTGGGTCAGGCAGTGCCGCCAGTACGGAGTGAAAACTTGGAAGGGACGACCCTGCTTGTTCGCGATCGTGTGGGGCTCGAAGAGCAGGCTCGCGTTGAAACTCCGCGCCTCGATGCCAGCCCCCCCAAGGGCACTCTTGAGGGCGGCGTCGCGCGCGATGCTCGCCGGTTCGTACCGCCGGTTCCAGAAGACAGCCCCGGCGCCGGTCTTCTCCAGCAGATCCCGAAGGATCAATCCGCTATCGCCCCGGGCGAGTACGAGACGAACGCCCCGCTCACGCAGCGCCGCATCCAGCGCCGCCAAGGATCCATGCAGCCACCAGCGCGACGCGCCACCCGCCGCCCAGATGCCGTCGGACGAGTCGTCGAGGATATAGACCGGGATCACCGCCCCTCCTCGCTCCACGGCCGCCACCAGCGCAGGATTGTCCTGCAAGCGAAGGTCCTGACGGAACCAAAGGATCGTGGGGGAACCGGTCATGGTGAACGCATACCGGTGCGCAGAAAGCGCTGCACCGCAAGCGCTCAAGCCACTGCGAGCGACCCAACGCTAAAGCGCGTCCTGATAGAGGCGCTCATGCGCCAGCGCCGCCTGACGCCAGCTGAAATCGCGACGCATCCCGCGCTGCTGCACCTTGCGCAAGGCGGTCGCATCCCGGTGGAGCACCATGGCCCGCTCCAACCCCTCCGCCAGTCCCGCGGCCGTCGGACGGAACATGATGCCGGTGCCGGTCTGCGGATCGTCGCTCACATCAACGACTGTGTCCACGAGACCGCCCACGCGGGACACCAAAGGTACCGTCCCGTAGGCCTGCGAGTACATCTGATTCAGCCCGCACGGTTCGAATAGCGAGGGCATCAGAAAGAAGTCAGCGCCCGCCTCCACGAGGTGGCTCATCGTCTCATCGAGGCGGGTGGAAAGCGCCGCCCGGCCAGGCATCGCCGCCACGAGCTCCCGCAATCCTGCTTCGAAGCGTGGTTCTCCCGAACCGAGCACGACCAGCGCAACGGGATTCGCCTCGAAGAAGCGGCGATTGGCGAGGACCAGCTGAACGCCCTTTTGCTCCGTCAGGCGCGCGACCATCCCGAAGATGGGTCCAGGGAAGGCCTCATCGAGTCCCAACCGGCGCAACAAATCCGCGCGGCAGGCCTTCTTGCCCGTCAGGTCATCCGCCGAATAGGTCGCGGCCAGCGCGGCATCGGTCGCCGGATTCCAGATCGCCGTGTCGATTCCGTTCACCAAGCCCACCAGGTCCGCAGCGCGCGACTGGATCACCCCGTCAAGACCGCAGCCGAACTCCGGGGTTTGAATCTCCCGCGCATACTGCGGGCTGACCGTCGTGAGGTGATCCGCGAAGAGCAGTCCGCCTTTGAGGAAGCTCATCTGACCGTAGTACTCGAGCCCATCAATGCCCATGAGCTCCTCCGGAAGGTTGGTCCGCGCAAACGAGGTCATGGGAAACACGCCTTGAAAGGCGATGTTGTGCACCGTGAAGACCGTGCGCAGCGCCAGCATCACGCCATGGCGTCGTTCGGCATAGCGGAGGAACAGGGGCAGCAGTCCCGTCGGCCAGTCGTGCGCGTGTACAATATCGGCCTTCAGGTCCAGCAGTCGGAGGGTCTCGACGACGGCTTTAGCGAAATAAATGAAGCGGTTGTCGTTGTCTTCGTAATCGCGCTCGCCGGTGCCGTAGATGCCCTGGCGATCGAAGAACTCCTCGCGCTTGATGAAATACAGGGTCAGACGCGGGGAGGGCGTCACGGCCAGGACGTCGCAGGAAGCAAAGCGATCCCCCATCTCGATCTTCAGACGCAGCCGTCGCTCCGCACCCTGGGCTCCCGGGTGCTCCAGCGCCCTCCTGTACCCCGGAAGGAACACCGAGACGTCGTGCCCCCGCTCCGCGAGCGTACCCGCAAGGGCGCCGACAGCGTCCGCCAACCCGCCGGTCTTGACGTAGGGAAAGACTTCGCTGGCGACGTGGACGATCTTCATCAGGAGGACGCGACCGGCAATGCAGCTAAGTCGCGTCTGGAGAGTCTTCTGACCCGGGAGTGTAAGTCGAGGCTAGACTCGGCCCTGTCTTCGCGCGAAGCGGGCTTGCGGCCTCGAGGTGGTCCGGGCAAGCCTCTCTCGTCCCATGCGCTCGCTTATCTTCACCATCGCCAACCAAAAGGGCGGGGTCGGAAAAACGACGACGGCCGTGAACCTCTCGGCGGCCCTTGCGGAGAAGGGGGTGCGCAC
>CAZEJZ010000385.1:0-3671 GCA_964512415.1 uncultured Opitutaceae bacterium | reverse complement strand
GCCACCTCCATCCGCGGCTGGCCTACCTACCCCAACGACCCGAGGTGGACTGGGATTTCCCGATTTCCGTGCGCGAAGTCGTGGCGCAGGGGCGCTGGCCCTCGCTCGGCCTGTTCGGTCGCTTCACGGCGGCGGAGCGGGAGCGCGTGGACCGCGCGCTGGAGGAACTCGACCTCACCGCCTTGGCCGGCGAACAGATTCGCCGACTCTCGGGTGGGCAGCAGCAGCGCATGTTCCTCGCGCGCGCCGTGGCGCAGGGGGCGGACATCTTCCTCCTCGATGAACCCTTCGCCGGCCTCGACCTCGCGGCCTCGGCGGAGCTCGTCCACCTCCTCCAACGCTGGCTCGCGCAGGGACGCACCGTGATCGCCGCGGTCCACGACCTCGCGCTGGCGCGGACCCACTTCTCCCACGCGCTGCTGCTCGACACCCGTCTCGTGGCGGCGGGTCCGGCCGCGGAGACGCTCAGCGACGCGAACATCGACCTCGCCTACCACCGCCGCATGCCCGTGCTGGGGGTTCGCCCATGAACGCGCTCTACGACCTGCTCCTCGCGCCGTTCGCGTATGATTTCATGCAGCGCGGGCTGCTCTCGGCCGTGCTGCTGAGCATCAGCGGGGGCCTGCTCGGCAGCGTGCTCGTGCTGCGGCGGCTGGCGTTGATGGGCGATGCGTTGACTCACTCGCTCCTGCCCGGCCTCGCGCTGTCGTGGCTGCTGCTCGGGCGCGGTCCGCTGGCGCTCCTCGCGGGCGCGCTGGTGGCTGGCTTGCTCTCGGTCATGGCCAGCGCCCTGCTCAGCCGCCTGACCCGGCTCAAGGAAGATGCGGCGTTCGGCGCCTTCTTCCTCGTCGCCTATGCGGTCGGCATCGCGCTGGTCAGCCAGCTCGGCACCCGCGTGGACCTGCTGCACTTTCTGTTCGGCCACATCCTCGGGGTCGGGCCCTCGGACCTTGCGCTGACGGCGGCGGCATCGGGCCTCACGCTGGCGGCCTTCGTGCTGGCCTACCGAGGCATCGTGCTGGAGGTGTTTGATCCCATCTTCGCGCGCGCGGCGGGCATGCGCGGAGGCTGGTTCTACGCCGGCTTCCTCGCGCTGGCGGTCCTCAACCTCGTGGCCGGCCTGCAGACCATGGGCGTCGTGCTCGCGCTGGGGCTGTTTCTCCTTCCCGCCGCGAGCGCGTACCTGTGGTGTGACCGCTTCGCGTGGATGCTCGGGGTGTCGGCTCTTTTCGGGATTGTCGGTTCGACGGCGGGACTCGCGGTGAGCTTCCACACGGGCCTCTCGAGCGGGCCGGCGATCGTGCTCGCGCTCGGTGTCATTTTCCTCGGCTCCGCCGCGCTGAGCCCGCGCTACGGTCTCGTGCACGCCCTCGCGCTGGCGCGGCGCGAGCGACGCACGGTTCGGCATACGGTTGACTGACCGCCACGAGGTCCCACCGATGCGTCTCCCGCCCGCTCCCACCCCCGCCCAGCGTGCGGCGATGCGCGTGCGGCCCGCGAGGTCGGCGGTGATGCGTCAGGCGTGGCGGCACCTGCTCTTCCTGCACTGGCGCTGGGATCCTGCGGAGATCCAGTCCCGGCTGCCACCCGGGCTGCACGTCGATACCCATGACGGAGCGGCGTGGCTTGGGGTGGTGCCGTTCTGGATGGACGCAGTGCGGCCCAGTTTCCTGCCCCCGCTGCCGGGGCTTTCGTGGTTCCTGGAGCTGAATCTTCGGACCTACGTCTACGCCAGCGATGGGACACCGGGGGTGTGGTTCTTCTCGCTCGATTGCCAGCAACCGCTCGCGGTGCGGATCGCGCAGACGATCTTCTCGCTGCCCTACGTCGATGCCCGACAGGCGGGCCGGCGTCCGACGCGGGAAAACCCGGTCGCCCGGTTCTCGTCTGCCCGATCCGGCGGAGCGTCCACCGAGTTGGAGTACGAAGCGGCGGGCCCGGCGTTTCAGGCGCAGACCGGCACGCTGGAGTATTTCCTCATCGAGCGTTACGCGTTCTTCTCCCGCACGCGTCGCGGCGCGTTGCGCGAGGGCCGCGTCTGGCACCCGCCGTATGTCGTGGCTCCCGCGCGCGTGCACCGCGCGGAGATCGGGCTTCTGGCGGACAATGGCTTCGCGACGCCCGCACGGCCCGCAGACCACGCGCTCGTCTCCGCAGGCGTCGCGATCCACGCCTACCCGCTGCGCGCGGTGGCGCCGGCGCGCGGCCACGGCGGCGCCGACGCGGCCTCCTAGGCGGACGCGAACTCCCGCCGTTCGCGGGTGGCACACGAAAGCGAAGGAGAGGCCGCCCCGCTCCGTGCCCGGCGCCGCGGACGGCGGCGATCCGCAGTTCGATCCGCGCGCCAGCGAAACCAATCCAGGCGTGACCCCCGCGACGCCTTCAGCGCGGCGCGCCGGCCGGGGCCTCGGTGGAAAGGCAGCGCACGGCCAGATCCCGCAGGACTTCCTCCTGCTCGTGAGGGCGCCGGATGATTTCCTCGAAGGCGACGATGAACTCCTGCTGGTTGTCGATCAGTCGACGCAGGGAGGGAAGCCGCGACTCGGTCGCGAGCTTGCCCACGTACCAAGCATTCTGGGTGAAGAGATTGAAGGAGCTCTTCTCGGTCGCGCCGACGAACCGCGGCCCATGCGTCGCCGCTGCCTTCGGGAGGCCATCGAGTCCGCGCGGCCCGAGGCGGACCTCGCCGGCATCGACGAGCGCCCGCACTTGCAGCAAGATGCGATTGCGGTTCTGCAGCGCCGCGAGAATCGGCCGCGCGTCGCCTCCGGCGAAGAAGTGCCGGTGCAGCGCCGCGAGAGTCCAGGGCAGGTCCCCCTTGAAGAAGGCCTCCGCCGCCTCGAAGAAATCCCCCTCGGCCACGTTCGGGGTCAGCTCCGCGACGTGGGCCTCCTCAATCCGCGCCGCGCCCGCGCCACCGCCGGCCGCACCGTCACCGACGTACGTGGCGAGCTTGCGCACTTCCTCAAGCAGGAGGCGCGCGTTGGCGCCCACCTTGGCCAGCAGCAACTCCAACGCTCCCGGCCCCATCGCGACGCCGAGCGAACGAGCCTCGGCGAGGACCACGCCCGCCAGCGCCTCGGCACCGGATTCGCCATCACCGCCGACCAATTGGAACTCGGCCTGCTTCTCGCACCACTTCGGAAACGACCGGCGCCGGTCCACCGGCGCCGCCGTCACCAGCACCGCCACCTCGTCCGGATTCACCGCGGCGAGAATCGCCTGCAGGTCCGCTACGGCGGCCAGCGTGCTCTCGGCGCGACCGGTCACCGTGTCAGCGAGGAAGTTCACGTCCTTCAGCCACACGAGCCGGCGACCGCCGAACATTGAGACCGTCTGCACGCTCTCGCGGAAACGGTTCACCGCCGCCTCCACTTCGCCCACGTTGTTGGCGAAACCGCTGATCACCTCGCGGGAGAACTCGTCAGGGATCTCCGCGACGAGTTTCTCATGGCGCTCACGGCCCACCCGGCCAACGAGGAAGTCGTCGGCTCCGCAGATGAAGGTGAAGTTCTTGCCCGCCATGCAGCGATCTCCGGCTCTACCGGCCCGGGAGTCAAGCTCCGGCTGCGCGAAGGGCACGCCCCCCCGATGGCGGGGCAACCGCCACCGCACTTGCCCGATCGGCGGCCTACCGCCAGCGGCGTGCGGACCGCTCATCGTAACCGGTA
>CAZEJZ010000384.1:0-3680 GCA_964512415.1 uncultured Opitutaceae bacterium | reverse complement strand
AGCGGCACCTGTCCACCGGGGACGTAAACCCCGACCCGCTGGAGCGGAAAATGCCGCTCGCCGACGCGTGCGCCGTGCGGGTTGCGCGCGGACCATCCCTTCGGCAGGCTGCGCCGGTTGAACGCCAGGACGGCGGCGAGCGCCGCGCGGATCGCCCGGCGTTCCGCCGCCGGCAGGCCGGATGCCGCCGACTTCAGCTCGGCGTCCGAAACCCGGAAGCGGCGCGGAGTCAGACGCGCCCGGTCGAACTTCGCGACGTACTCCACCACGGCCGCATCGCCGCGCTGGCGCACGTCCGCGAGGATCGCGGCGACGGAAGCGGAGACGGCAGCGGACGCCGAAGCGGAATCGGCGAAGGCCCGCAGCTGCGAGGCAAAGGTCCGGTCGTTGAAGGCAAGGAGGCGCACGGAGAATCAGGAAGCGGAAGTCGCCCCAGCCAAGCGAACCGCGGGGAACGCGGCAACGACGAACGCGAGGGCGTCTACTCCCACTCGATGGTCGCGGGCGGCTTCGAGCTGATGTCCAGCACCACGCGCGACACCCCCCGGACCTCATTGGTGATGCGGGAGGAAATCTTCTGCAGCAGATCATAGGGCAGACGGCTCCAGTCCGCCGTCATGGCATCGCGCGATTCCACGATGCGCAGGCCGATCACATCGGCGTAGTTGCGCTCGTCGCCCACCACTCCGACCGACTTCACGGGCAGGTACACCGCGAACGACTGCCAGACCTTCCAGTACCAGTCGCTCGCCATCATCTCCTCCTGCACGATCGCATCCGCCTCACGCAGCACGTCGAGACGCTCGCGGGTGATATCGCCCACCACGCGCACGCCCAGACCTGGCCCGGGGAACGGCTGGCGCCACACCACCTCGCGCGGCAGGCCGAGAGCGGAGCCGACGGCGCGGACCTCGTCCTTGAACAACTCGCGCAGCGGTTCAAGCAGCTTGAGCTTCATGCGCTCGGGTAGCCCACCGACGTTGTGGTGGGACTTGATCAAGGCGGCGGGATTGCCGGCGATGGCGACGGATTCGATGACATCCGGGTAGAGCGTGCCTTGGGCGAGGAACTTGGCCTCGCCCACGCTGCGCAGCGACCGTTCAAAGACCTCCACGAACGTGTTGCCGATGATCTTGCGCTTGCGCTCCGGGTCGGTGACCCCCTTGAGCCGGCGCAGGAAGAGAGCCGAAGCGTCGACCACTCGCACATCGATGTGGAAGTGCTTCCGATAGAGCTCCTCGACTGCGGCACGCTCCCCCTTCCGCAGGAGACCGTTGTCGACGAACACGCACGTGAGCCGGCGACCGATCGCCTCGTGGATCAGCGCCGCGGCGACCGATGAATCCACCCCGCCGGAGAGCCCGAGCAGCACGCGGGACTTCCCGACTGCGGTGCGGATGTCGGCGATCGCATGCTTGATGAAGTCCTTGGTGGTCCAGTCCTGTCGGGCGCCGCACACCCCGACGAGGAAGTTGCGGAGCACGTCGACTCCGCGCTCGGAGTGAGAGACCTCCGGATGGAACTGGATGCCGAAGAAGTTGCGGCGCCGATCCTCGATGGCGGCAAACGGGGAATTCTCGGTCGTGCCGATCGCGACGAAGCCGGGCGGAAGCTTGGTGAGCTTGTCTCCGTGGGAATTCCAGACCGTGAGTTGCCGGGGAAGTTTCGCGAAGAGACGGCCCGGTCGCTTGATCCGCAGCGTGCCATTGCCGTACTCACGGCGTTCGCCGCGCGCGACGGTCCCGCCGAGCAAGCGCCCCATGAGCTGGATCCCGTAACAGATCCCCAGCACCGGGACGCCCAGCTCGAAGATCGCACGGTCGGGCATCGGTGCCCCTTTGGCGAACACGCTGCTCGGCCCGCCGGACAGGATGATCCCGATGACCCCATCGGCCCTGAGGGCGTCGGCTGAGGTGCCGTACGGATAGATCTTGGAGTAGACGTTGCACTCCCGGATCCGGCGCGCGATGACCTGCGTGTACTGGGATCCGAAATCGAGGACGGCGATCGTCTGGTTCATGGAGCGGGGAACAGTGCTAACAAACGAGTGACCCGAGCGGCAGGAGAGGCAAGCCGCTAGAAGCGCAGCCGGCCCTGAGGCTTGCCGCACAGCGGGCAGGAGGCGGTTTCCGCACCGGGCGGACCTTCGTAGGGGCGCTGGCAGCGCGGACAGAAAAAGGCGTGGCGCCGACCTGGGCGGGCGAGCCGCCGCGGGCGCACGCGATCGTAGTACACCCAAAGCCCCAGGTAAAGGAGCGCGACCGCGAGGCAGTAGGCGACGGCGGCATGGGTGAAATCAAACACGGGAGCGAAGGATGAAGGACGCCGTGGCGAGGCTCAAGTCGGCGCACGGCGTCCGGAGGGAACAAAAAGCGCCGAACCGAAGTTCGGCGCTGCACCGGAGACGTCCGATCCGAGGGACCGGACGGCCTTAGGCGGACGCGGCGGGCGCGGCCTCGGCGGCCGGGCTGGCCTCAGCGGCCGGGGCGGCCTTGGCCGGCTTGGCGGCCTTGCGACCCTTGGACTTCTTGTAGCCCACGTCGTCGGCCTTGATGAACTCGATCAGCGCCATCTCGGCGGCATCGCCGCGGCGCTGCTCGCTCAACTTGTAGATGCGGGTGTAGCCGCCCGGGCGGTTGGCGAACTCCTTGCACTTCTCCTCGAAGAGGGAGGTGATCGCGGCCTCGTCGCGGACATCGCGGAGCGCGAGCCGGCGGAGGTGCAGCTTGTCCTTCTTCTCGGTCGCGACCGCGGCCTTCTTGGCCTTGGTGATGACCTTCTCGACGAACGGACGAAGCGCCTTCGCCTTCGTGAGCGTGGTCTTGATCCGGCCGTGCTCGATCAGCGAGACCGCGAGATTGGAGAGCATGGCGGCGCGGTGCTCCCGCGTGACGCCGAGCGATGCATGATGCTTATTATGACGCATGGGTGTGGTGGTTTGATCGGTCCCCGATCGGCAACCCGGTCGCAGCGTGGGGCGGCAGCGGGCGGCGCGAGGGCCTTAAGGTGTGATGGACCCGCCGCGCCGGACGTCAGGAAGACGACCGGGCGGCGTGGGAAGGCTCAGGACTCCTTCTTGGTGTCGAGGAGACGCTCGTCGAACTTCATGCCGAGCGACAGGCCCAGCGCCTCGAGCTTCTCCTTGATCTCGTTGAGCGACTTCTTGCCGAAGTTGCGGTACTTGAGCATCTCCTGCTCCGTCTTCATGGCGAGTTCGCCGACGGTGGTGATGTTCGCGTTGTTCAGGCAGTTCGCCGCGCGGACGGAGAGCTCGATCTCGTTGACCGACATGTTGAGCAGCTTGCGGAGCTTGTTCTGCTCCTCGCTGACCTCGGACTGCTGGTTCTCGAATTCGTAGGCCTCGTCGCTGACGCGATCGAAGACGTCAAGGTGGTGCTTGAGGATGGAGGCGGACTGCTTGAGCGCCTCATCGGGCGCGATGCGGCCATCCGTCCAGACCTCGAGGATGAGCTTGTCGTAGTCGGTGATCTGGCCGACGCGAGTGTTCTCGACGGCGTACTTGACGAGCTTGACCGGTGAGAAGAGCGAATCGATCGGGATGACGCCGATCGCCTGATCTTCCTTCTTGTTCTGCTCGCCCGGGTAGTAGCCGCGACCGGTCTTGATCTCGATCTCGGCCGAGAAGGCGCGGGACTTGTCGAGCGTGCAGATGACTTGGC
>CAZEJZ010000383.1:0-3701 GCA_964512415.1 uncultured Opitutaceae bacterium | reverse complement strand
GTCGCGCCGGAGCTTCTTGCGCACGAGGCGCAGGAGTTCGTCACCGAACGCATCGCCCAAATCCCCGGCGCGGACCCGCGTCGCGTCACGACGGCCTCCCGCCCCGCCGATCGTCACGATCGGCCGGCCGCGCGACACCGCCGCCGCGATCAGGCGCGCCTTGTTGCCAAGGACATCGATCGCGTCGACCACACAGTCGTGCGCCGGCGCGAGGAGTCGCTCCGCATTCGACTCGCTGAAGAACTCCGCGACCTCCAGCACGTCGCAGGCCGGGTTGATCCGCCGCACGCGCTCCGCGAGGACCGTCACCTTCAGCTGGCCGATCGTGTCGACCAGCGCCGGCAGCTGTCGGTTGGTATTCGTGACGCACACGTCGTCCAAATCGATCAGGGTCAATCGACCCACCCCGCTTCGCGCCAGCGCCTCGACGGTCCACGATCCCACGCCGCCCAGGCCCACGACCGCCACGTGCGCCGCGCGGAGGCGCGCCACCGCATCGCGCCCGAGAAGGCGCTCGACCCCGCCAAAGCGTTCGTCCGGCACGACGCTCACCGCGCCTCCTCCCTCGCCGGCGGCACCAGACCGAGCCGCTCGCGAAGCGCCACCAGCGCCGACTGCAGCCGCGCGTCACCGTGGCCACTCACCTCCGACAAGGGCAGCCCGCGCTGGTCCAGCGTGCTTCGCCAAAGGCGTGCGCCCATCGCACGCCCGGCCTCATCCGGAAAGCAGCGCTGCGGGTCCGGGGCAAAGGGGAGGTCCGACTGACACAGGAGATACAGCGCATAGCGACGACTCCGCTCCTCGGCCTGTGCGCGTACGGTCGGCGGACAGGCCCCAGGGAAGAGCAAGTCGGCCCACAGGACGTTGGTGAGCAGATCCGTGTCGCAGAACACCACGCGACGCGCCCCGGCGGCGGCGCGCTCCTCCCCTTCCCGCTGGCCGCGCGCGATCTCCTCGAGGTCGTCCGCCACGATGTGTCCAGCGCGGCGATCCCAGAACTCCCGGACGAACTCCGGGGCCCACGGCTCGCCGAATTCACGCGCCAACCGCTCGGCCAGCCACGTCTTGCCCGTGGATTCCGGACCGAACACCACCACACGAAGGGGAGCCGGCGCGATTGTCATCGTCCGCTCTCCGCCTCGGCTGACCCGCCCCACGCGCGCCACCCCACCACGGCCAAGGCGAGAAACACCCCGTACAGCGCGGCGGTCACCCGCAGGCCCTGCGAGAAATACAGCACCATCGCGACGGCGTTGACGCCGATCCAGAACAGCCAGTTCTCGCGCTTCTTCCGCGCCTGCAGCCACTGGGCCACGAGGCTGAAACCGAGCACGCCGGCGTCCCAGTACGGAACCACCGCGTCCGAGCTTCGGGACAGGAACGCGCCCCAGCCGGCGGTGACGGCCGCACCGGCCATGATCGCCGCCAACCACGCGGTGGTCCCGAGACGGGTGACTGGAAGCTCGCGGGGCGCTTCCGTCCTGGCTTCCGCCGGTTTCCCCGTGCGTGCGCCGCGCCACCACAGCCACCAGCCGTACAGCAGGATCACGAAAAAAACGCCCTGCAGCAGCGCCGAGGAATAGACCCGCGCCTGAAAGAAGATCCACGCGTACAGCGCCACCTGCAGCAGCCCGACGGGCCACGCGGCGACGCGCTGGCGGATCATCAGCCACACGCCGACGACACCGATCACCGCACCGCTGATTTCCAGGGGGTCCATCGCCCGGATTGTCCGCGTGACGCCGGCCCTCAGGCGGGCGGCCGTTGCGCGACGTGCGCCTCCAACGCCTCGCGCGTCACGACGTGCCGCCGCGCGCAGCGCGGGCAGCGGATTTCAAGCCGTTGTTCCTCGCCGAAGAGTTCCTCTGGGTCCGTCCGAAACACCGGCGCCAGGACGTCCAGCATCCGCGCCTGGCTGCACCCACAGCGCCAACGGACGATCCGGCGCTCCAGCAACACCACCGTTTCCTCGGCATCGAGGGCGCGCACGCGCTCCACGTCGAGGTCCCGCAGCCACGCGAGATCGCAGTCGGGGTGTTCCACCGCGAGCACGAACTCCTCCTCCGCCGTCTGGAAGAAGCGGCCGAGCCGCTGCTCGCTCTGTGCGTAGAAGGCCTCGGCCGCCGCCAGCGGATCCTTGCCGGTGAACTCGACCGCGCTGCGGCGCTTCGGCGCCCGGCCGCGCACGACGTCGCAGTAGAAGAGCGAGCGTTCCCCCTCCCGGACGTTCTCGGTGAAGATCCGGCCCGCGACGTCTCCCGTCTCGTTGTCCCCGACGAGAAACAGGTTCACCCGCGGATCCTGCAGGTTGAGGGTCCACGCGAGATGCTCGTTCCACGGCCGGGAGGCGGCGTGCAGGACGAACCCCGCCAGCGCCCGCTTGAACACCGCATCGTGCTCCGGGTCCGGACGCAGTCCCTGATCCGCGAGGTGCAAGTAATAGTCGACGTACAGCGCGCTGAACTCCGCGCGCGCGAGCAGCACGTTGCGCGAGCGCACGAAGTAGGTTCGGACCTCAAGTCCAGCATCCGGGGGAAGCTCAGGCGAAGCGTCTGACATCACCTCGCAGGGAATCCACCGGACCGTCCCTTGTCCAACGCGAAGAACCCGGGCTCGCTCCGTCCCGCGCCGCGATCGATGAGACCACCGCTCAGCGCTTTCGCTCCGTCAGGGCGTCGATCAGCGCGGACAGAAAGGCATCGCCTCCGCGCACGTCGGCCAAGCTCGCGCGTGCCGCCACGGCGTGCGCAGCGGCGCGGCGGCGCGAGGCGTCGATGCCGTAGAGGCTCACGGAGGTCACCTTGCCCGCTCGGGCGTCCTTGCCGGCGGTCTTGCCGAGCTCCGCCGTGTCCGCCGTGGCGTCCAGCACGTCGTCGATGATCTGAAACGCCAGTCCCAGTTCGCGGCCGGTGCGCACGAGTGCGAGGCGCTCGGCCTCACTGGCGCCGCCGAGGCGCGCGCCCAGCGAGAAGGAGAGCTCCAGCATCGCCGCCGTCTTGTTCAAGTGAATGAACTCGAGGTCCGCCGCCGAAAGGTCCGCGCGTCCCTCGGCGGCGAGGTCCTCGACCTGCCCTCCGATCAGGCGCCGACTGCCCGCCGCGTCCGCCATGTCGGCGGCGAGCGCCACCGCCAGCGACGGCTCAGCGGCGTAGGCCGTTACCATGAGCCCCAAGGCATGGGTGAGCAGGGCGTCACCGGCCAGCAGGGCGGTGGCCTCATCAAAGGCCCGGTGGAGCGTCGGCCGGCCGCGCCGCAGGTCGTCGTCATCCATGCACGGCAGGTCGTCATGGATGAGCGAATAGGTGTGCAGGCACTCCACCGCCACGGCGGCCGGGACCGCATCGCGACGTCCCACCGGATCCAGCCATTCGGCCGCCGCCAGCACGCTCACCGGCCGGATCCGCTTGCCCCCTGCCTCGACGCTGTAGCGCATGGCCGCATGGATCCGCCCCGGGCGCGTGTCCGCCGGCGGCAGCCACGCGCCGAGACCGGATTCGACCCGGCGGAGGTGGGCGTTGAATTTGGTTGAGAAGTCCATGCACCGGCGGAAAGTGACCCCCCGTGAACGCCGAAATGCCGACGCTCGAATCGGTTTGCAAACGCCTTTTCGGAGACTCCGCCTGGCTGGTGCGCTGCCTGATCGGAGCCGTTCTCCTCGTCATCCCCGTCGCCCACTTTCTTGCCTTCGGTTATCTTTACGA
>CAZEJZ010000382.1:0-3726 GCA_964512415.1 uncultured Opitutaceae bacterium | reverse complement strand
TCCGGAGCCGGAATGGAACCCGATGCTGGCGCCGAACGCCCGGCACACCGCCCACTGCCGCTCGATCAGGGTCCGCAGCGCCGCGTTGTCCGGATAGGGCATGTTCTTCTGAAAACCGAACGCCGGCGCGACGAAATGAATCCGCATCTGCAGCGCCTCGCAGAGCGCCAGCATCACCGCCGTCGTCTCCGGCGTCGTGAGTCCAGGCAGCTCATCGATCGAGAGCTCGCGCAGGTAGGCCCGCCCCGCGGCCACCCGGAAACGCCGGGCCCGGGCCGCCGCGTACTTCTCGTCCCGGCGCTTCATCTTTTGCAGCGGTATCCAGACTTTGGCGATCAATTCCGCGAAGGCGGGCTCGGCGATCGCCAGCCCGGACGCCGCCACGCGCGCGCGCACCTGCGCGAGGATCGCGGGATCGATCTCGGAGGGTGCCGCGGGCCGATTGAGCGCCAGCTCGGGCGAGAGATCGAAGGTGATGTAGCTCGCCAACAGGCAGCCCTCGACCAGCGCGTCCTCCCGGGCGTCGAACTTGCCGCCGATCGGCTGGTGGTCGGCGTTGAAGCTCCAAGCGATGCCGAGGTGGTGAAAGCCATGACGCAGCTTCGCCAGCACGCTGCCGTGGCTCATGCCCTCGACGCTCTGCCCCTGATGCCCCTCCGGCACCTCCGTGCCGATGAACGGGAACGGCACGCGGTCGAGGCGACCGGCGAGCATCGCATCGACGTCGTACACCAGTTCGCGCGGGATTGAGTTCTGGTTCGCGGTGACCCCGATGCCGAGCGCCGCCATCGCCCACTCCACCGCGGGCCAGTGCAGCGTGGTGAACCGCGCCCCCACGCCCAGCGTGCGGCGCCCCAGCGTCTCGGTGGCCGTCGGAAAGAGCGTTGATCCGGGCGCGTGGGCCAGCACGAGGTCCTTGAGGCGCAGGAGATTCTCCCACGAGGCGGGGAAAACCCGCGCCGACCCCAGCGTGACGCCTTCCTCCAAGCACTCGGCGGCTCCCGCCGCGCCTTCCAGCCACCACGCGCAGTCACCGGTCTCCCGATCCTCGATCAGCGTCCATGCCCCCTCCGCCGTCCGGAATCCGCTGCGCGGCCAGGGCTGCACCGCGGAATGCCCCGCCGACAGTCGCGCGACCAGCGCCGGCCAATCCAGACAGTAGTCCGGACTGATGCAGGGATTGCCGGCGATGCGCAGGCCGTGATCGAGGAGAAAGCGGTTGATCGGACGCATGACGCCGTAGCCTGACGCCCCCGGTCACCGACGGCGAGTCCCGACCGACTGAGCGTTAACGCCGCGGGCATCAGCCGGGAAGCGGTCCGACCGCCGGGCACAATTCCCGGCCGACCGACGCTGCGAGCGTCCGGAGGGCTGACCGGATTCGTGACCCGTCGAGCGAAGGTCCGCATTGCGCGAGCTTTGACAGCGCGCCGCCGCGCGTATCGGCTGGGGATGAGTCGCCTCACTCCCGCGCGCCGACTCGCTCCTCGATGCGCTCCTCGCCGAACCTCCTCCTCCTTTGGGACATTGATGGCACGCTGCTGGCGTCGGGCGGCGCCGGCATGCGGGCGCTGCGCACCGCACTCGCCTCGCGCTTCGGGATCGAAGGGTCGCTCGCGGACATTGACTTCGGCGGGCGCACCGATCCGTGGATCATGCGGCGGATCTTCGAGAAGTTCGGCCTCCCGGACACCGCGGAGACGATGGCCGCCTACACCGCGGCGTACCTCGAAGCGCTGCCCGCCGAGCTGCAGCGTTCCGCCTCACGCGTGCTTCCCGGCGTACGGGAGCGACTCGCCGAGGCGGCGGCCCGGCCCCACGTTGCGCAGGGGCTGCTCACCGGGAACCGGCGGCGCGGCGCCGAGATCAAGCTCGCGCACCACGGCCTCTGGGAAACCTTCGCGTTCGGCGCCTTCGCCGATGACCACGAGCTGCGGAACGAACTCGGTCCCTTCGCGCTGCGCCGCGCGCGCGAGCATCACGGCGTGGACTTTGCCCCCGACCAGACCTGGATCATCGGGGATACGCCCCACGACATCGCCTGCGGCCGCGCCATTGGCGCGCGCACCCTCGCGGTCGCGACCGGTCATTCAGACCCCGAAGCGCTCCGGAGCCAGCGGCCGAATGCGTTCCTGACCGATCTCAGCGACGCCACCCGATTCTGGGACGCCCTCGGGGGCTAGGAGCGGGCACGCGCGGCCTCGACCGCGGCCACGCGGCCGTCCCGCAATCGGACCCGAACCGCGGCCCCGCGCGCCTCCGGCCAGGCGGCCCGACCCGCCGGGAAGCTCCACAGCTCGGCTCCCACCGCGTCGCGCACGATCCCCGAGGGGTCGCCCAGCGCGGCACGAACCTGGTCGATCGTCGCACCGAGCGGAATCGCGCCGATGCTGACCGCCTGCCAGACCGACGCCGTTGCAGCCTCCGGAACGGGGCCCACCCGCCTCGGCGAAGCACAGCCCGCCCACGCGATCAGCAGTCCCGCTACCACCAGCCAAACCGGAGTTCGCCGAGGCCGATTGAACGGCGAGGCCGCGGCGATCGGGCCGGAGACGCTACTGGACAGGCGGGATGACATCTTGTTTTGGCTTTGCGCGACGAGCGCGCGGTCGCGAGCATGACGGTCGACCCGTCATCCGCCGGACTCAACCGCATTTCCTCCCTTTTACGCGTCTCCGCATGAGCACGAGCCAAACGTTCACCATCGCGATCGGTTCCGACCACGCCGGCTTCCGCTACAAGGAAGCCATCAAGGCCATGCTGCTCGCCGAGGGTCACACCGTACGGGACTTCGGTACCCACTCGGACGCGAGTTGCGACTATCCGGATTTCATCCGCCCGGTGGCGCAGGCCGTGGCCCGCGGCGAGTATGAGCGCGGCATCGTCCTTGGTGGCTCGGGCAACGGCGAGGCCATCGTGGCCAACCGCGTCCCAGGCGTGCGTTGCGGGCTCTGCTGGAACGAGCAGGTCGCGATCTGGAACCGCTCCCATAACGACGCCAACTGCCTCTCGCTCGGCGAACGCACCGTCAGCGAGGAGGAAGCCCTCAAGATTGTCCGCGTCTGGCTCGCGACCGCGTTTGAAGGCGGGCGACACATCCCGCGCGTCCGGAAGATCGACGCCTAGCCGCCGCGCCCCATGAGCCCTCCCTCCCCGACGTCTGCGTCCTCGCCCGCCGCCCAGCCCGCCCGGCCGCGCGCCTGGCTCGCCTTGGGACTGCTGCTGCTGGCTTCGTTCGCCGCCAGCGCGATCGGGGGTCTGGCCACGGCGGCGAATGTGCGCTCGTGGTACCCCACGCTGGCGAAGCCCGACTGGAATCCGCCGAGCTGGGTCTTCGGCCCGGTCTGGACCCTCCTGTACATCCTCATGGCGGTCGCGGCGTGGCGGATCTGGCGACGGCGCGAGGTCGCCGGAGCCCGCGCGGCACTCCTCGGGCACGGCGTCCAACTCGTCCTGAATGCTGGCTGGTCCCTGCTTTTCTTCGGCCTACGCAATCCCGGCGCGGCGCTGATCGAGATCGTGGTGCTCTGGACCCTGCTGGCTTGGCTATTCGTCCGTTTCCGGCGCATCGATCCCGTGGCCGGCTGGCTCTGGCTGCCGTATCTCCTCTGGGTGTCGTTCGCCACCGTGCTCAACGCCACGATCTGGCACCCCAACTAGACCGGCCGGGGCGCGCGCCAGCGGAGGAGCAAGATCTGCACAGCCTCCGGCAAGCGCCGCGTTTTT